>DASPYR010000026.1:0-48446 GCA_035636675.1 Rugosimonospora sp.
CCCATGAAACGCCCGATCATGATTTTTTTCGTTCTTTGGTGCTTAGCGGGAATCGCGGCGGCCGACGAGGGCATGTGGCTGTTCAACGTCCCTCCCACAGCCCAGCTCAAAGCCAAGTATGGCTTCGACCTGACCAAGTCATGGCTCCAGCACACCCAGCTTTCCTCGGTGCGCTTCAATAATGGCGGTTCGGGATCCTTCGTGTCGCCGGATGGCCTCACCTTCACGAACCATCACGTGGGCTCCGAATGCATCCAGCAGCTCTCTACGGACGGAAAGGATTACTTCAAGACCGGCTTCTACGCAAAGACGGAGGCCGAAGAGGCCAAGTGCCCTGACCTGGAGCTGAACGTCCTTGAGAACATTGAAGACGTCACCTCCAAAGTGAACGCCGCGGTAAAGCCCGGCATGTCCGTTGCCGATCAGGGCCAGGCCCAGCGTGCGGCCATGTCCACCATCGAACAGCAGTGCGCCACGGAGACAAAGTTGCGCTGCGATGTGACCACCCTCTACTCCGGTGCGATGTATCATCTCTACAAATACAAAAAGTACACCGATGTGCGCCTCGTCTTCGCGCCGGAATTCGACGCTGCGTTTTTCGGCGGCGACCCGGATAATTTCGAGTATCCCCGCTATGACCTGGACGTCTGCTTCTTCCGCGTTTACGACAACGATAAGCCCGCGCATCTGGACAATTACCTCAAGTGGTCCACCGTCGGCGTCAAAGACGGCGATTTGATCTTCGTTTCCGGCAATCCCGGCTCCACGGGCAGGCTGAACACGATGGCGCAGCTCGAATTCCTGCGCGACACCGGCTATCCGCTGGTTCTAGGTCGGCTGGCGCGTCGCGACGAGCTGCTGAAGAAATTCAGCTCTGAATCCAACGAGAACGACAAGATCGCCCACGATGATCTCTTTAGCGTGGAAAATTCGTTGAAGGCCATTCGCGGCTATAACTCAGGCCTCACCGACAAGACAATCATGGCTAAAAAGTCCGCCGAAGAAAGCAAGATGCGCCAGGCCATCGCCTCTGGCGCCGCCAAGAAAACGGAATTCGGCGATCCCTGGACCGAGATCGCCAAAGCCATGGATACCGAAAAGCAGATCTATCTCCCGCTCACCTATTTCGAGCGCCGCGGCGGCTTTAGCGGGGATCTGGCAGGTTTTGCGCGGATTTTGGTGCGCGCCGCCGAAGAGCGCCCCAAGCCCAATGGCGATCGTTTGCGCGAATATCGCGATTCCGCTTTGCCTTCTCTGGAACAGGATCTCTTCTCCACCGCGCCAATCTACAAGTCCCTGGAGCGCACTGAGCTTGCGGATTCGCTCGCCGAGATGAAGGAAAAGATGCCGGATAACGCCACCGTCAACCGCGCGCTGGATGGGAAAATGCCCGCCGAGCTGGCCCAGTATTTGATCGACAACACCAAACTGGACGACGTCGCCGTGCGCAAACAGCTTTATGAAGGTGGCAAGCCTGCCGTTGACGCGAGTGGGGATCCGCTGATCAAGCTCATGCAGGAGATCGAGCCCCAGGCGCGCGCCGTGCGCAAGCAATATGACGATGAAATCGACTCCGTCGTGCGGCAGGATGGCGCCGCCATAGCGAAAATCCGCTTTGCCACGGAAGGCACGGCCAGCTATCCCGATGCCACGTTCACGCTGCGGCTGAGCTATGGCGTGATCCGAGGCTATACGGAAAATGGCGAGGGCACCACGCCGAAAGGCACAAGACTGCCCTACTTCACCACGTTCCGCGGCGCCTTCCAGCACGCGGCCGACCACGGCAACAAAGATCCTTACAAGTTGGCGGATCGCTGGACGGCTGCGAAATCAAAGATCAAGCTCGATACTCCGCTGAATGCCGTGGAGACAGCCGATATCATCGGCGGCAATTCGGGCAGTCCAGTGATCAACAGAGCCGGAGAGCTGGTGGGCATTATTTTCGATGGCAATATCCAATCGCTGCCGTGGAATTTTGTTTACGATGACTCGATCGGCCGTTCCATCCACGTTGACGCGCGCGGCATCCTGGAAGCTCTGCGGGATATCTATGGCGCAAACTCGCTCGCCGACGAATTGACGGGCAAGGGCCGTCAGGCAGCACCATCGGAACGCTCGAGCACAAACGGGTCCCCAAATGGATCAAAAATCAGGAAGAGCCCGGCGGCCTACTGACGGGGCTGGGCGGCCGCGCCCATCTCTTGCGAGGGAGAAATTTACAGGAGAACATCGCCTTCGGCCGACGCCTACACCAAATGACCCTGCCTAGTCTTGGTCTTCGCGATCGAGTTCGGGGTGGGTCTTGAGCCAGCAAATCCCGGCGACCAGGAAGAATCCCAGCGCGTCAGCTCCGCAACGTCCCATGAATTCCCAGCCTGAATTAGAAAAGTCCGTGAGAACGAGCATTCGGATTCCCACGGCTGCCGCAACCAAGCCTCCGGCCACCGGAAGAATGAATGTAAGCCGATCCCTCCATACAAGCCACCACCGCTTATTCAACTTCGCCTCCCAAGAATTTAGGAAAGAAAAAAGGAGCAACTATAGTGCCCCTTTTTCAGGGAAGAGGAAAGCTCAAAATGGGGCGTATGCGGCAGCCGTCCAAGGCCCCCGAAACGAAGAGGATTGGTAATTCTTGACCGATAATTTCGAGAAACGTCGGTCGTTGGGAAGCAAAGTGATTTGCTGCGATGGTGAGCCGGGCCATCCCTCCGGACTCCCCGCTCTCAAGACATAACTACCGCGCAAGGGCCCCCTGTTTGTACCTTCCGGTGGCCTTCTGTAATCTAAGCGTCACACGCTCGCGCGGCACGGGGAATCGAGCCGCCTGACAAATTCAAAGACGAGAGCCCTATGGATCGACGACGCAAAATCATCGCCGCAGTTTTGTGCATAGTGCTGGCTGCAATCGGCACATCCGCCCAGACCATGGCACCAGGCCAGAATTCCGTTGCCGGAGGCTCTCCCGGATTACGGCAAAACTCGTTTCAGAACCAAACAATGGGCAGTGTCCCCACGGGTACGGCAAGCTCGCAGCCCATTGCGCTCTCGCTGGCCGAGGCCATCGAACACGGCCTGCGCCAAAATCTCGGGTTATTGCTCTCGGA
This sequence comes from Rugosimonospora sp., assembly GCA_035636675.1. Lineage (GTDB taxonomy): Bacteria > Acidobacteriota > Terriglobia > Acidiferrales > UBA7541 > Palsa-189. The sequence continues at coordinate 3,105 of DASPYR010000026.1, forward strand.
GGATGCGCAACTCTCCGCGCAAGGGCAGCTCTGGCAGGCGCGCAGTCCGCTTTTGCCGGACTTCTCCGCCAGAATCTCGGAGAACGCACAGAAAGTAAACCTCGCCGCGGAGGGATTTGCGAAAATTGTCGGCCGATTCCCCGGTTTCCCGCTGGTTGTGGGACCGTTTGGTTTTTTTGACGCGCGCGTGGCGTTTTCGCAGTCGCTGCTGGATTTCAACCTGCTTGCCAGCGAGCGCTCCTCACGGCAGAATGCAGCCGCCGTCAAACTGAGTTACCAGGACATGCGCGAAGCCGTGGTGCTAGTGGTCGGCGCCACGTACCTGGGGACCATTGCGGCCGCAGCACGAGTGGATACGGCAGACGCGCAGGTGCAAAGCGCGCAAGCGCTCTACAATCAGGCGTTAGATATGAGAAACGTGGGCATTTCGGCGGGCATTGATGTGCTGCGGGCCCAAGTGGAACTCCAGAGCCGCCGCCAGCAGCTCATTGTAGCGCGGAATGATTTTGCCAAGCAAAAGCTGGCTCTTGCCCGAGCTGTCGGTCTGCCGCTCGGACAGGATTTCACGCTCACCGAGAAAATTCCCTATGAGCCGCCTGAGCCGATCACGGTTGAGGAGAGCCTGGAGCAAGCTTTGAAGAGCCGGCCGGACTTTCAAGCGGCTCTCTCTCAGGTTCGCGCGGCGGAACAGATGGTTCGGGCGGCCGCCTACGAACATCTTCCTTCCCTCTCCATTTACGCCGATTACGGAGCGATCGGTCAAACGCCCTCTACCGCCCTCGGCACCTTCACGACTTATGCCGCACTTCGCATACCCATTTTCGCGGGAGGCCGAGCCCACGGCGACGCCCAGGTGGCCCAAGCAGAACTGAATCGCAGCCGCCAGCAGTTCGAAAATCTGCGGGCGCAGATCGAGCAGGATGTTCGCGACGGCATTCTGGACCTGCAGGCAGCCGCGGATCAAGTTTCCGTGGCCATGAGCAATGTCGACCTTGCCGGGCGGACACTCACGCAAGCGCGAGACCGCTTTGCCAGCGGCGCAACGGACAACATCGAAGTCGTTCAGGCGCAGGAGGCGGTGGCGAGCGCCAACGAATCCTACATTTCGAGCCTTTACGCCTACAACCTGGCGCGAGTTGAGCTTGCCCGGGCGACGGGTTCCGCGGAACGCGGTTTCCGCCAATACTGGAAGGAAAGGTAAATCATGGCCGACCAAATGCAAGTGGATCGGGCGGATGTACCTACTGAAAATATAACTGCCACTGCAACCGGCGAGATGCCGAGCCCGAAGCTCTCGAAAGAGCGAGAGCAAGCCACAAAAAAACGCTCTCTGGTTCGCGGCATCGTTGTGGCAATGGTGATCGTCTTGGCTGTGGCAGGTTTTTTCATGTGGCGATATCTAAATAGCTACGAAGCCACGGATGACGCACAGGTTGACGGCCATATCAACAACGTCAGCGCACGTGTTTCGGGGTACGTGCTCAAGGTGAACGTGGACGACAACCAATACGTAGAAAAAGGCGCGGTGCTCGTGCAAATCGACCCTCGGGATTATCAAGTCGCGCGCGACCGCGCCAAGGCCGAACTGGCCGACGCCGAGGCGACGGCCCAGGCCATGAGCCTGAATGTGCCGGTCGAGACCGTCGGAACGACGACGCAGCTTTCATCGTCAGAGGCGGATGTGCAGTCGGCCCAAGCCGGTGTTACCGCGGCACAGCGGCAGCTCGATTCCGCCCGCGCACAACTTCAGCAGGCCGAAGCCAATAATGCGCGCGCCCAGGCCGATGTCGCCCGGTACAGCGCGCTCGTGGCCAAGGACGAGGTCTCCCGGCAACTCTACGATCAAGCGGATGCCGCAGCCAAGGCGAACGCCGCCGCGGTAGAGGGGGCGCGTGCTGCTGTGGCGGCGGCCGAGCAGCAGGTCGCACAGGCCCGGAGCCGTGTCAATCAGGCACAAGCGGCGCTGCAGTATTCCAACACAGGTCCGCAGCAAGTGGCTGTGACACAGGCTCGGGCTCGCGCGGGAATCGCAGCAGTTCAGCAGAAGCGGGCAGCGCTGGATAAAGCGCAACTGGACCTGGACTATTGCACGGTCGCTGCTCCGGTAACTGGTGTGGTCAACAAGAGAGTCGAAGTGGGTATGAACGTCCAGCCGGGCCAGACGCTTCTCTCGGTGGTGCCCCTCGACGATGTGTGGATCACGGCAAATTTCAAGGAGACTCAACTGCGCAGGATGAAGGTCGGCCAGCGCGTCACGATCTCCGTGGATGCCTACGGACGCGAGTACCAAGGGCGCGTGGAAAGCATCGCAGGCGCAACTGGCGCGCAGTTCAGCCTCCTGCCGCCGGAAAATGCCACGGGCAACTACGTCAAGGTGGTGCAGCGGATACCCGTGAAGATCGTGCTCGATCCAGGACTAAATCGAGACCACTTGCTGCGGCTGGGAATGTCCGTGCAACCGAAGGTCTGGCTGCAGTGAGCGAAGCCGTAGCGGCCCTGCCGACGAGGCAAGTTTATGTGCCTCCGGCGGTGAATCCGTGGTTTATCGCGCTGACGGTTACGCTGGCGACGTTCATGGAAGTGCTCGACACGAGCATTGCCAATGTTTCGCTGCCGCACATTGCCGGAGGATTAGCCGCTGGGGTCGATGAAAGCACCTGGATTCTGACCTCGTATCTTGTGTCGAATGCGATCGTGCTGCCGATGAGCGGCTGGTTTTCCTCGCTGATCGGACGCAAGCGCTTCTACATGTCCTGCGTGGCGGTCTTCACGATCAGCTCCTTTCTCTGCGGCCTGGCCCCCAATCTGGCCACGCTGATTCTATTTCGGGTTCTGCAAGGCGCCGGCGGAGGAGGCTTGCAGCCGAGCGAGCAATCCATCCTGGCGGATACATTCGCGCCGGAAAAACGCGGCATGGCTTTCGCGGTTTACGGCATGGCCGTAGTCGTCGCGCCCGCCATCGGTCCCACGCTTGGTGGCTTCATTACCGACAACTATAGCTGGCGCTGGATCTTCTATATCAACATTCCCGTCGGAATTATCTCGCTTCTGCTGACTTCCCGGGTGATCAAGGACCCGCCGCATTTAAGCGGCGCGCGGCGTGAGGGGGGAATCAAAATTGATTACATCGGTTTGGGATTGCTGGCCATTGGCCTGGGCGCGCTTCAGGTGGTCCTAGACAAGGGGCAGCGCGAAGACTGGCTTGAATCGCACATGATCTTGGATCTTAGCATCATCTCCGCTGTCGCACTGATCGCGGTCATCTTCTGGGAATGGCGCCATAAAAATCCCATTATCGATCTGAAATTATTTCGGGACCGCTCGTTTGCCATCGGAAATTCCATGATGTTCATGCTGGGGTTCATCCTGCTGGGCACGACGTTGCTACTGCCGCTCTTCACGCAAACGATGCTGGGCTATACGGCGGAGAAGGCCGGCTTTGCCCTGATGCCGGGAGGATTGGTCATTCTGGCGTCCATGCCCGTCGTGGGGTTCCTGCTATCTAGATACGACCCTCGTCGAGTAATGATTTTCGGCTTATGCACGCTCACGGGCGCTCTTTTCTACATGACGCATTTCAATTTATATATCGATTTCCAAACTGCTGCCACGGCTCGGATCATTCAGGGGATGGGCCTGGCGTGTTTATTTGTGCCTATCAACACGGTGGCTTACTCTTATCTGCCGCCGCATAAAAATAACGCGGCTTCCGGTCTGATCAATTTGGCCCGCAATGTCGGCGCAAGCGTGGGCATCTCGTTTGTGACCACCGTGCTTGCCCGGCGCCAACAATTTCATCGCGCCCAGCTCTCCGCGCATCTGAACCCAGCCAATCCGCGCGTTCAGCAGATGCTGCAAGGCGCCTCCGGGGCCCTACGGGCGGCGAGCGGGCCAGAGGCGACGAGGCAGGCCTACGGTTTGCTTCAGCGAATGTTAGAGCGGCAAAGCACCATGCTGTCCTACATCGACAACTTCCACATACTCGCGATCGTAACCATGGCGATGATTCCGTTTGTATTCCTGATTCGCAAACCGAGGCGTCGCGGTGGCGTTGTGGCGCACTGAAGAATAGTTTCGGGCAGCAAGGCGAATTAAACTGAATCTACCAAACAGCGCTTATCTTTCCGGCGGCAACTCAGTGTCCGTTTCGACCGGGCGCTCGTAATCCACTCCTTCCACGTCGAAGCCAAAAAGATTCCGGAATTGCCGTTGAAATCCTGCGAAATCTGTTAGTTCTCGCAGATTTTCCGTGGTGACTTGGGGCCAGAGCCGCGCGATTTCGGCCTGCACATCCGCACGCATCTCCCGATCGTCGAGGCGCAGCCGATTGGCGTCGTCCGTTTTAGGATCGGCGCTCGCTGCTGGAAAATCGGTGAACAAGCGGCGCATCTGCTCGATGGGCCCCTCTTCGAGGCCCTTTTCGCTCATCACCTTGATCAGCAAACTTAAGTACAGGGGCACGACAGGGATTGCAGCCGAGGCTTGCGTGACGACCGCCTTATTCACGCAGATCAACGCCCGACCCCCAAATTTAGGCGAGAGGAACGCGTCAAGCGACCGCGCGGTTTGCTCCAGGTCGTTCTTCGCGCGGCCTATGGTGCCGTCTCGATAGATGGGCCAGGTCATTTCCGGACCGATGTAGGAGTACGCCAGCGTGTGCGCACCGGGTGCAAGGAGGCCTTCCGCCGCCAGCGCCTCGATCCAAATGCGCCAGTCCTCGCCTCCCATGACCGCAACTGTGTCGGCAATTTCCTTCTCACTGGCCGGCGGGAGAGTCACGTTTATCACCTTCTCGGAATCGAGCTCGATCGTGCGATTGGAATAGGCTTGACCAATGGGCTTGAGCACGGAATTGTGGACGACTCCGGTCCGCGGATGCATGCGTTTCGGGGAAGCGAGGCTATAGATGATCAAATCCAGCGGGGCCAGGTCGCGGCGCACGATTTCGATGGCTTTGCGCTTGCATTCGTCGGAAAAGGCGTCGCCGTTGATGTGAGCAGCCAACAGGTCATCGCGTTTAGCGCACTCATCGAGAGCGACGGTGTTGTAATAGCCAGCCGTCGCCGTTTTGTCGTCGTCTGGGGGGCGCTCAAAAAAAATGCCCAGCGTTCGCGCGCCATATCCCCATCCGGCGGCAATCCGGGAAGCCAATCCATAGCCGGTGGAGGCTCCGATGACCAGCGCGTTTCGGGGAGCGCGTTCGCGCGCCGGCGGCGCTTGCTCGGCGATGGCAATCTGCCGCTCGACATTTAGCCGGCAGCCTTCCGGATGCGCGTTGACGCAGATAAAACCGCGCGAACGGCGCTTGATGACCTGACGGGACATAGAAATGGAACCGATACGCTACAGCGAGAGCCGCGAGTTGTCCAGCGGGCCCGCGAGCCGAGGTACCCGGGGGATTAATTCTCGGAAGTCGTAAAGGCCAGAGTCAGCAAGGTTTTTTGTTCCAGTTCGTGAGCTTTTGCCGAACCCGTTGCGGGGCTGGCGCTGGCTGACCGCTTGATTGAGCGCAGCGGCAGATCGCCGGCAAGTTCCCGGATGCGCGGCAAAACGTAGAAGAGCGCGCCCATATTCGCCGGCTCCTCCTGCACCCAGACGAGTTCTCTCGCCCGAGCGTGGCGCGCCAACTCGGCGGTGAGTTCGGCTTCGGGAAAAGGATAAAGCTGGTCGAGAAAGACGATGGCGGTCTCGCTATCGTCGCGACGCCTGCGTTCAGCGCGCAGCTCATGTCCGATTTTTCCGGTACAGATCACAATTCGACGGACATCCTCGACTTCGCGCTCTGGGACAACGTTGAGGAAGCGCTCTTCGGCGAAATCCGCGAGGGCGGATGCTGATTCCGGCCGCCGCAACATACTTTTCGGCGTAAACACCACGAGCGGCTTGCGCCAGCGCCGAAGCGCCTGGCGGCGCAACAAATGAAAATATTGCGCGGCGGTGGAAGGCTGGCAGATTTGCAGATTGTCCTCGGCGGCTAATTGCAAAAAACGTTCGATGCGCGCGCTGGAGTGTTCCGGGCCCTGGCCCTCGTAACCGTGCGGCAGCAGCAAAACAACTCCGGAGGGCAGATCCCATTTGTCTTCCGCCGCGGAAATGAACTGGTCGATGATCACTTGCGCGCCATTGACGAAATCCCCGAATTGCGCTTCCCAAGCGACCAGCGCCTCCGGATAATCGCGGCTGTAACCGTACTCGAAGCCCAAAACGCCGACTTCCGATAAAGGCGAATTGCAGATTTCGCAGCGTGCCTGGTTTGGTGCGAGATGCTCGAGTGGCACATACTCTGCTTCGGTTTGGATGTCGATCAACGCCGCATGCCGCTGATTGAATGTTCCTCGCCGAGTATCCTGCCCAGTGAGCCGGACGGGTATGGCTTCGAGGAGCAGCGTGCCGAACGCCAGCGCCTCGGCCATTCCGTAGTCCACCGGTCGCGAGCCGCGGCCCATCTCCACGCGCTGCTCGAGAAGCCTCTTGACCTTGGGGTGGATGGCAAATCCTTCCGGATATCGCGTAAGGGCTGCGGCAATTTCGCCGAGTTGTGCGCCATCGACGCCGGTGTTGACCTCGTATTTCGGGTTATAGCAGCCGCGCTCATAGGGCTCCCAGTAAGGCGGCAGGTGGTGGTGCACCGGCTTTTCCGTGGCCTTGCTGGCAGTCTCGAATGACTCCTCAAATTCCTTCCGCACCTTCGTGACGGTCGCTGCCGCGTCAACACCGTTCTGGCCGGCATAAATCTGCCAGAGCGGCGGATGATCTTTGATTTTTGCGTAGAGCAGCGGCTGCGTGATGGTCGGATCGTCTACTTCGCTGTGGCCGTGGCGGCGGAATCCGATGAGATCGATCACAACGTCACTCGCGAATTGCGCGCGATAATCGGTGGCAATTTCACCTACGCGGACGACCGCATCGGGATCCTCGCCGTTTACGTGAAAAATGGGAATGGATTGCCGCTTCGCCAGATCGGAGGCGAAGCGCGAAGAGTGGAGCTCGATGGGCGGCGTGGTGAAGCCGAGCAAATTATTCACGATGACGTGAATCGTGCCGCCGACGGAATAGGCGGAAAGATCATCCAGATTGAGTGTTTCGGCCCAGACTCCTTGACCGGCAAAGGCGGCGTCGCCGTGCAGCGTGACAGGCAGGACACGCCGCCAGCCTTGCGGGCCAATACGCGCCTGTTTGGCACGCGTGCGGCCCATGGCCACTGGATCGACCGCCTCCAAATGACTGGGATTGGACACCAGATGGACTTCCACCGCGCGCCCGGCAGTCGTGCGATACGTTCCGGTCGCGCCGACGTGGTATTTGACGTCGCCTCCGCCCAGCACACTTCGCGGGTCCACATCCTCAAAATCGGCAAAAATCTCCGCTGCGGGCCGGCCGACGATGTGAACCATCACGTTGAGTCGTCCGCGATGGCTCATGGCCAGAACCATTTGGTCGATGCCCGAAGCCGCGCCTGCTTCCACAACTTGGTCGAGCAAAGGAATTAGGACTGCAAGGCCCTCGATCGAGTATCGCTTTGTGCCGACAAAACGCGCCTGCAGAGATTGCTCGAAGAGTTCGGCGCGGACCAAGCGCTCGAGAATACGCTCCTGGTGAGGCTTTGCGCCGCGCGGGTATTCCATTCGGCTGGCAATCCACTCACGTCGTTGCGGATCGCCGATGTGCGTGAACTCAGCGCCGACGGTCCCGCAGTAGATGACTCGCGCTTCAGAGGACCAGCGCGTAGTGTCATCAAGTTCCGCAGGAGAAACCGGCGAAAGAAATCCGAGAGGATCGAGCCGGGCGGCCAGATAACCCCAGCGGCGGAACTTATCGAAAATCAATTTGCGCTGCTCTGAGATTTCGGAGGGAATGCCAGTGGTCTTCGGGGCTACTTCGGCCATTGAAGAAAACCTCAGGGCTGAGTCGCAATCAGCATACAAAATTATCTGATGCCGCGTTCACCTCAGCCAGGCACGCGGCAACCGTCCAGAGGCTAACTTCCCGCCGATATCTGCTGAATCTTGGCGGCAAGTCCGAAATCGTTTTGAGTGAGGCCGCCCGCGCTGTGAGTGGTGAGCTCAATGTTGACTTTATTCCAGGCATTGGACCAGTCCGGATGGTGGCCCATGGCCTCGGCTGCAAGCGCCACCTGCGTCATGAACCCAAACGCTTGCGAGAAATCGCGGAACTCGAAAACCCGGTGGAGCTTTCCCTGTTCCACGGTCCAGCCCTTCAGCTTCTTCAGTTCCGCGGCAATCTCCGGCTCATTCAATTTTGTGGCGCGCATGGGGGCTACCTCGGCTTATTTTTGGATCGAATCGCAAGTCTCTGGAACGCTCATGCTCGAATCGCAGTTGCGACCAATTTCTGATTATCCCGCCGCTCTTGGCCATTGGGCAACCGCCTTCAAATAGTTGAACGATGCGGGCGATTCCTTTACCTTATTTGGCTCATCTGGCTGCATGCCTGGCTGATCGAGAATCACAGGAGTTCACGTGAGGAAGAAGATTCGTGCCATCCAATATGGCGTCGGGCCCATCGGTGCATCCCTGGTGCGCCTGATGCGAGAAAAGCAAGCGATCGAGGTGATCGGAGCGATCGACACCGATCCCGCCAAAGCGGGCCGCGACCTCGGTGAGGTCGCAGGAGCTAGCGATGCCCCATGGGGCATCGCGATCAGCGCCGATACGGACATTCTGGGCGAAGCCGCAGACGTCGTCGTGCACTCGACTTCTTCGCATTTACCCGCCGTGATCGATCAGCTCTCCGCCTGTCTGGCCTCGGAATCGTGCGTGGTCTCGACTTGTGAGGAGCTCGCCTATCCCTATCGCAAATATCCGGATTTGGCCGCGAAGTTGGATAAGGAGGCGAAATCCTGGGGCGTGGCGTTGGTCGGCGCGGGGGTGAATCCCGGCTTTGTCATGGATAAGCTCGTGCTCACGTTGGGCGCCGCCGCACAACGAGTGGATTCGGTAAGTGTAACGCGCATCGCAGACGCATCAAAGCGGCGGCTGCCGCTGCAGAAGAAGGTGGGCGCAGGGTTGAGCCCCGAGGAGTTTAAAGAGCAAGTTGCCGCGGGGACTATCAAGCATCATGGACTGCCTGAATCGATAGCGATGGTGGCCGATGGCTTCGGCTTCGAGATCGACGAAATTACGGAAACCGTCGAGCCAGTCATCGCGCGCGAAGCTTTTCGCACCGAATTCCTGGAGGTGGCTCCTGGCCGGACCGCAGGAGTACATCAGATTGCCCGCGGAGTTTGCGGAGGAACAGAAAAAATTGTCATGGAGCTGCAGATCTACGTCGGCGCGCCGGAGTCAAACGATAAAATTGAACTGCGCGGCGAACCGAACCTCGTTTTGACAATTCCCGGCGGGACGCATGGAGATATCGCCACCGCGGCCCTGGTGGTAAACGCAATACCCGCGATCCTGGCCGCGCCGGCGGGTCTCAAGACATCGCGCGACCTGCCGCTTTGCTTTTTTCCGCCCACAGCCAAGCCTTAAACTTAGCGCCCTTGCGCGCCCGCTTTATCCCAATACCGGCCAATCGCCGCGTAGTCCACATCTTCGCGAGCGGAGTTCAATATTTTCGCGTAGACCTCGCGAGCCGCGCTCCCGGCGGGCAAGGAAACTCCGAGTTGTTTGGCAAGTTCCAAGGCGAGGACCAGATCCTTGTGCATAAGCCGCAACGGGAAACTCGGGGGATATTTGCCCTCGAGAAGCAGGGGCGCCTTGACGTCGAGGACCGGCGCCCGTCCCATGCTCGACTGCATTACTTCGACGAGACGTTCGCCGGCCACCCCTCCGGCCCGGGTCAGCGCCAAAGCTTCGGCCAAGGCATCAACTTCCAGGGCGAGTAGCAGATTCATGGCGAGTTTTACTGTTTGACCGGCGCCAGCCGGGCCAAGGTGAAACCAGCGCTTGGCGATCGCGCCAAAAACTGGTTCGACGCGCTTCAAAGTTTCCGCAGCGCCCCCAACCATCATCACTAATTCGGCCTTCTCCGCACCCCATGTTCCGCCGGTCACGGGCGCGTCGAGATATTCAATGCCGCGTTCCGAGCATGCCGCCGCCGTGCGGCGCGCCAGCTCCGGCGAAACCGTGCTGCAATCCACCAGCACACTGCCCCGGCGCAATCCGCTCAGTGCGCCCTTTTCGCCGCCCAGCACCTGCTCCACCGCCGGCGGATCGCTCACGATCATGATCAGCACGTCCGAAGCAGCGGCTGCTTCGTGAGGCGTGGCTGCCACTCGCGCGCCCTGCGATACCAACTCCTGGGCGCGCGAAGCCGTGCGGTTCCATACAGTCAATGAGAATCCCTTTTTCAACAGATTCGCGGCTATAGGACGGCCCATGAGGCCCAATCCGATCAACCCTACGGAAGGTTTCACCGATCCTCCTGTACCTGCAAAGTATTGTGTGCGCGTATATCCTCCAGCGGAACGAGAATAAAGGCAATGCATGAGGCTGGGAAATTCAGGGAACGGCAGGGCGAGGAGAAAGGCTTAGTCGCGATCGAGTTTAGTGATGGCCGCCCGCATGATCGTGCACGCTTTGTCCGTGGCCGCCATGAACGGCGACGGGCTCATAAACGGGCGCGGCCGGCGCAGTGCGTAATGCCGCAGTGAACATTAAAACCAGCGGCGAGACGATGCCAAAGGCAAGAAACGAAAGTAAAACCGGGAGGGCGAAGCCAAGGGTATTCGTCGAGCCGCGAGTAACCCACCATACCAGCCAGCCGGCGAGAAGGCCGGCGGTGACAGCGATCATGCGGCTTCCCGTGGCAACTTCCAGCCGCGTTTGGCAACGCGGGCACTCCATACCGTCGGAGAGCGCCAAAACACGAGCTGCAGGAACGGTGTTTCCGCAGTGCGGGCACATCCGAATGGCCAAGGTTCACCTCGCGAAAAGCACACAAAGATATCGCAACGGGCTGCGGAGGAGAAGCGCGGAATCACGTGGCCAGCGCGAATTCCACGCGCCGGCGCATGGGATCGATACGTTCGGCGCGGACGCGCACACGATCGCCGAGCTTCCAGATGCGCGTGTGATTACCGCGGCCGGAGACAATGGCATGATCTCGTTCGCGGTATAGGCAGTGTGCGCCGGTCTCTTCTTCCAAGCGATTTATCGGTACGAGCCCTTCCACAAAGATCTCCATCAGTTCCACAAAGAAGCCGAACTTTTGCACGGAGATGATCAAGGCTTCATATTCGTCCCCAAGATGCTGCTCCATGAATTGCGCCGTCTTCCAATCCATAAGCTCTCGTTCGGCTGCGTCAGCGCGCCGCTCGGCTTCCGAAGACTCGACAGCGATGGCAGCGAGTTCTCCTCGGCTATAGGGGCCAGCTTCTTCCGGACGCGCATCGGCGTGCGCTTGTCCGGGGCGCACATCGGGATGCGGTCTTTGTTCTGAGCGCGCATTGGGATGCGCGAGGGCCCACTTGAGCACGCGATGGACAATCAGATCGGGATAACGGCGAATGGGCGACGTGAAATGGGTGTATTGATCAAAGGCCAGCGCAAAATGGCCCAGCGGTTCGACCGCATAACGCGCCTGTTTGAGCGAGCGCAACATTAAGTAGGACAAAATTCGTTCCTCCGGTTTGCCGGCGATCTTTTGCGTTAGCCGCTGATAGTGCTGGGGCCGGATCTGAAAATCCTGCGAGCTCGGAAGCTTAACCACCATCGGCCGTTCGCGCGAGCCGGCGCCCCTTCCCGTTCGGCCAGGCGCCGCAATCCGTCCATGGCGGACGGCTATCCGTTTTTCGGAGAGCCCGGGGATGCCTAGCGAGTAGCCGAAAGCGTGCGCCAGTTCTTCAAATTCGAGCACCTTTTTCGGGTCGGGTTTTTCGTGAACGCGGTGCAGCGAGAGTAATCCGCGCAGCTCCAGATAATTCGCTACGGCCTGGTTGGCTGCAAGCATGAACTCCTCGATCAAACGATGCGCGATATTCCGCTCGCTGCGGACAATGCCGGTCGTCTGTCCCTCGGCATCGAAGGTGAGCACTCTTTCCGGGAGATCGAAATCCATCGAGCCGCGCCGCGTGCGGCGGGCGTTCAGAATCAGCGCGAGATCGCGCATCTCGCGAAAACGGTCGGCCAGAGCCGCATAACGCGAACTGGCCACGGGATCGCCCTCAATCACCTGATTCACGGCCGTGTAGGTCATCCGTTCGGCAGAACGAATTACACCCGGCGCGAATTCCGCATCGGTGATTTCGCCGTGGTGATCGAGCTCGAGAAGCACGCTCATGACCAGGCGGTCCTCGCGCGGATTTAAGGAGCAGATTCCATTCGAGAGCTGCTCGGGCAGCATCGGCACCGCGCGATCCGGAAAGTAGACGGAAGTGCCTCGCAGACGCGCTTCGCGGTCAAGAGGCGAATCTCGTACGACATAATGGGCGACATCGGCGATATGCACCTGAAGATGCCAGCCTTCAGGACGCCTTTCCACGTAAACGGCATCATCGAAATCGCGCGCTGTCTCCCCGTCAATCGTCACGATCGGCAAGTGGCGAAAATCTCGACGGCCCTCGCGTTCGGCATTCCCTACCGGCCGCGCGGTTGTCCGTGCCTCGTCCAGTACATCTTGCGAGAACTGGTGCGGCAGATGATGTTTGCGGATCAGAATTTCTACATCGAGGCCGAATTCTCCCGGCCGACCCAGGATTTCGACAATACGCCCCGCCGCCGGCACGCCAGCCCGCGGAAATCGCGTAATCTCGACGTTTACAACCGCACCTTCCAGTTCAGCTAACCGCGAAGACTCCGCCGGGGGAAGTCTTTCGGCTTTGTGCCTGGCGACGAGCTGAGGTGTCAACTCTTCCCCTGAAGGAATGATGATCTCGTGATGGATGCGGGATTCGTAAGGAGTGACAAAATTGCTGCGGTGCCCATAATGAAAGATCCCCACAACAGTTGGATGAGCACGGCCCAGGACCTGCACCACTCGCCCTTCGGCGCGCGCCGCAGAACCGGGGGCCTGACTTCCCCGGGTGTGGCGCCGCTCGATGCGAGCGATAACCCGGTCTCCGTGCATCGCATCGCCCAATTGGTCCGGAGGAATGAAGAGATCGCCATCAAGGTCCTTTCGTGGCGACTCGGGAACCACAAAGCCGTATCCATCGCGATGGGCGACCAGCCTTCCGGTGAGCAAATTGGCATCGCGCGTTGCCGGCCTCGGCGGCCCCGCAAGCCTGACGTTAGATTTTGCGTCGGCACGTGGTTGTGGTCTGGCGCCCGCGAGGCGATATTGGCCGCCTCTCAACTCTTCGACGAGGCGTTGGCGCTTCAATCGCGATAGAAGGACGCCGAGAGCACGCCTTCCGGCATGCCGCAGGCTCAAGCCTGAGGCGATCTCTCGGATCGACGCCGAGCCTCGCGCTCGTCCAAGAAAGTTCAGCACCTCGTCTTCCGTGAGTACCTCGTCTCGCGGCATATGCGTAGGATAGTGTAGCTAAGGGACTTAACAAAAAGAAGAACGGTCGGAGATATTCGCAAAAATTCGCGAAACCTTTAGCCGCCGCCAGGGTTCTAAGTTCCAGGCTAGCACACACGTGTCCTGCCCTCCTCCGACGGGCAAGGACAGTCCCTCACCGGGGACAATGAGGAGGCGGCTTGACCTGGGCCGCCTCCTTTTATTTTGACCCGGAATTTCTTGGGTAGGGATTGCTGCTGCTGACGGTCAACCTCAAGGGAAGCGATACCGGGTTCCCAGGGTGACTTGGGCCATGCGAGGAGCTCGGTGGTCCCGCTCCAAGCTTGCGCAATGATTTAAGCTGGCAGGGGCTTGCCCTTGGTCTCTTCGCCAAAAGGCAAGAGCAATAGACCGACCACGAAAGCGAAAGCCGTCAGTGCGATGGGTGTGCCAAGAGTTTGAAAGTGGCGCATCCCGGCGCCGACGAGAAAAGTAAAGCCAGCCGCCGCGAAACGTCCGACATTTGTGGTGAATGCGAATGCGCTGGCGCGGCACTCCGTCCCATATTGTTCCGGAAGCCAAAACGAATACACGATGAAGTTGGCACCTCCCAAACCCAGCAGAAACGAGCAGAAAATGAACCAGCCGATTGCATGCATCTCCATATAAAAGACGCGGCCGAAGGCAATCCAGATCGAAGCTGACATTAATGTGTAGAAAACGGCCAGCGTGATTCGGCGGCCTAACCAATCGGCTAGAAAGGGGACAATAAGAGCGCCGATTACCGTGCCCATCCCCAGGAGCGCCGTCGAATACGACGCCAGCCGCGCGGCTTCCATCACCGTGCGGCCGGCTCGGTCGGCGATGTAGGTCATCGCCGCGGGCGTATATACGGAGCCAGCCCACAATCCAGTAAGCGACACAATCAGGTAGATCGAGTTCAGGATCGTGCGGCGGCGATATTGCGGCGAGAAGAGCACCAAAAAGGCGCGGCGCATGGTCCACGTCTCGCCAAGCTGCTCGAGTTTGTTTTCCCAGCGAACCGGCTCGCGCACGTTCTTCCTTATCCAGGCGATGAACATCGCTGGAACGCCGCCCACCGCGAACATGTACCGCCAGCCAAAACGGCTGCCGATGAAATAATTCGCCGCGGCCGCCAAGAAGAAACCTATGTAATAGCCCGTGTGCATCAGGGCCGCACCCATGGTTCGGCGTTCCTCGGGCCAATCCTCGGAGACGAGCGCCGCTCCGATTCCCCACTCTCCGCCAATTCCGACCCCGGCCAAAAAGCGAAAAAGCGCCAGGGTCCAAACTCCGGTCGAGAACGCCGCCAGGAGGGTGAAGAGCGAAAACGAAAGAATGCTGAACATCATGGTGCGCACGCGGCCGAAGCGGTCGGCTATGGGCCCCCAAATCATGCCGGTTCCCCAACCCACCATGAAAAGAGCGAAGAGCAAACCACCATAGAAACCCACATTCGCGGGCGTACCCGGAATTCCAGACCTCGGCAACAACTCTTGCAGGGCGGGCACAAGAACGAGGGAGTAAATAAACGAATCCATGCCGTCCATCGTCCAACCGCCCCAGGCCGCCCAAAAGCTACGGATTTGGTTGGGATTCAGGCGGGATTTTACGCGCGGCAAATCTATGGAAGCCGTCCTCACGGGAGAGCCTCTTTCGAGTGGCAAATCCGGCATTATATATTAGTCTCGCTCATTCGGTTTCTCGGAAGCGGCTGCCGGAACCGGCTTACACGGCATCGAAGCCATGGCGGCGGGCTTGCCCATCGTGAGCACAGCCGTGGGCGGCGTGCCGCAGCTGTTGCAAAACGGCAAAGAAGGTTTTATTGTGCAGGCGGGCTATGCCGAGCAGCTTTCTGAAGCGATGACGACCCTCTTAAGAGATTGTGATTTGCGGCGGGCGATGAGCGCTGCCGCTGCTACCCAGGCCAAGGAAAAGTTCGACGTACCTGCAATGGTTAGAGCTTACGAAGAACTCTACGAGGAAATATCGGCGCCTTCTCGAAATTGGGGATACTTCCATTTCGGCCACAAATCGACGGCCACATGAGCGGATCCGGAGCCTGAAAATCCGATGAATGTTCTCGTCACTGGCGGCGCCGGGTACATCGGCAGCCACACCGCGAAAGCTCTGGTGAGCAGCCACTATCGGCCCATCGTAATTGACGATCTCTCTACCGGGCACGCCCACAATGTGAAGTGGGGACCGCTCGTCCGGGCAAGTCTTTCCGATATCGCAGTCGTTCGCCGGGTCTTAAAAGAACATAAGATTGAAGCCGTAGTCCATTTTGCCGGCAGCGCCTTGGTTGCCGACTCGGTAGCGCGGCCCCTTTCTTATTTCCAAAACAATGTTGGCGGAACGCTCAGCCTGCTGGAAGCTATGCTCGATGCCGGAGTCAAAGATATTGTTTTTTCCTCGACGTGCGCGACATATGGGTTGCCGCTTTCCGTCCCCATTACAGAAGATCAGCCTCGGAACCCCATTAATCCCTATGGCGATTCAAAGCTGGTCATCGAGCGAATGCTGGAGTGGATGGGACTGGCGCGGCAGCTTCGTTGGGTGGCTCTCCGCTATTTCAACGCCGCCGGCGCCGATCTCGATGGCGAACTGGGCGAAGAGCACCAGCACGAAACTCACTTGATTCCCTTGGCCATTGGGGCGGCGCTAAAACAGCGCGAGCGCCTGCAGATCTTTGGCACCGATTATCCCACGCCCGACGGCACTGCAATCCGTGACTACATTCACGTCACGGATCTGGCTTCTGCACACATTTGTGCCTTGCAATATCTCCACCGCGGAGGCGAGAGCCGGGCCATCAACCTTGGAACTGGCAGAGGAGCATCCGTGTTGGAAGTGATAGCGATGGTGCGACACGTCAGCGGCCATGCTGTTCCAACCGTCGCAGCGCCCCGCCGACCGGGGGATCCGCCGGCCCTGGTGGCCAGTTCCGAGCTTGCGCGCCAATCGTTGCAGTGGGAGCCTTCCCACTCCTCACTGGAGACCATCATTCAAACGGCTTGGCGCTGGCACTCTGGCGCCCAAAACCGAGCAGGCCTGCAGACACCGGCTTCCGAGGTTTCCTCGTAAGAATACGACCAACGAGAAGTTGTGTGCACCGACGGCCAAACTATCCTCCACCTGTCCGATCCTGTTCGAAGTGACATCGGCTCATCTTTCACTGCGCCTTGCCGACGAGAGTGCCCATGCAAACACGATTCATTCTGCGGTTAGACGACATTTGCCCGACGATGAACTGGCAGATCTGGCGTCTGCTCTAGCGCGATTTATACGAATTGAACATTAAACCGCTCATGGCCGTGATCCCGGACAATCGGGGAGAGCTCATGGTCAGCGCGCCCGGAGTCGAATAGCGTGCGCTCCTGGCAAAAACGCGGCTGGACCGTTGGCTTGCACGATTCACTGACGCCCTCGCTTTTTCTGGATCGTATAAATCCGATTTGACATATCGAGTCCATCCGTATTACAAAGGCTATCTCGATTCTCGCCATGGGTGGGAGCCATGCCGCCGGCAAAGCTGATTTGAGTCAGCAAGAATACAAGAATATTAGAATGCGCTTGCCCCTTAGGACCGTTTTCATCCTCCTCTGCTTTTTCCCCCTGCTTGCCCCAATGCGAGCCTCCGCTCAAGTGTCCGCTGCTATTTCGGGAGTCGTGACGGACGAATCGGGCGCGGTGGTCCCTGGAGCAACGGTCAGCGCCCGCAATTTAGAAACGGAAGCGCAGCGTACCGCCTCCACTGATGCGGGGGGACATTATCGTTTCGCTGAGCTTCCCGTTGGTGAATACGAATTCGGCGTGAAGAAGGCAGGTTTTCGAAGGGCCGTTCGCGCCGGAATCCACTTGGCCGTCGGCCAAGAAGCGACCGTGGATTTCACTCTAAAAGTTGGCGAAGTACAGCAGGAAATCACGGTGACCGAGGGAGCGCCGGCAGTGAGCACGACCACCGAAGAGATCGCCGGCATCGTGCCGGAACAACAGATCAAGAGCCTTCCGCTGAATGGCCGGAGCTATGATGAACTCCTGACCCTGAATCCGGGAATTGTCAATTTCACTTCGCAAAAGACGGGAGGAGCCGGAATCTCCAATTCCACGGTGGGCAACATGTTTTCCGTTTCGGGTAATCGGCCTCAGCAGAATCTCTTTCTGCTCAACGGCATCGAGTATACCGGCGCCGCGGAAAATAACATGCAGCCCGGCGGAACGAGCCAGCAATTATTGGGGATCGATGCCGTGCGGGAGTTCAATGTTCTGCGCGATACCTACGGCGCGCAATTCGGCAAACATCCCGGCGCCCAGGTCATCATCATCACGCAGTCCGGAACCAATGCCTGGCATGGCTCGATATTTGAATTTCTCCGCAACAATGCGCTGGACGCGCGAAACTTCTTTGACGCCGGTTCCGCGCCGCCCTTTCGCAGAAACCAATTTGGCGGTTCCGCCGGCGGGCCCCTTCGCAAGAAACAGTCGTTTCTATTCGTAAATGACGAAGGCTTCCGTCAAGCTTTGCATCAAACCTCCGCCGCTTTTGTGCCGGATGCCGCATCTCGCGCCGCCGCGGTAGTTGCCGTTCAGCCGCTTTTGAACCTGTGGCCGGCAGCGCCGCCCGGTTCCCCCGATTTCAACGGAATCGCCGAAGTATTCAGCAGCCCGTTGCAAACGATTCGCGAGGATTTTGGAACTGCGCGCCTCGACCATGTTTTCTCCGAGAGGGATTCGGCATATGCCGTCTACACAGTAGACGACAGCGCCAGCATCACGGCAACTCCTCTCGATCCCTTCAGTACAGACGCCGAAAGTCTTCGCGAGCAGGTGTTCAGCCTTCAGGAAACGCATATCTTCTCTCCCGTTCTGCTGAATGCCGCGTGGATTGGTTTTTCTCGGGCAAGATTTTTCTATACAGGTGAGCCGACGCCCGGAACTCCTGCCGCCAGCGTGGCCGGCTTTATCGCCGGAAATCCTGTGGGAGCCGTCGTAGTCGGCGGAAGCGCGGCCTCAAATCCTCAAGCGCAGATCGGATTGGCGGGAAGCAATAACGGCAGCAATCTGCACGTGGCACGTAATCTCGTCACGTTTTCGGACCACGTCTCATTGATAAAAGGACGCCACCAATTCGAGTTTGGCGCATGGCTCCAACCTTTCCAGTCAAACGAGGAACTCGCGCTGAGCCAATTCGGGCAAATGACCTTCACCAGCCTGCAGAACTTTCTCAAGGGCACAGGAAGCCTGCTGTACGATGCGACACCTACGCCCCTGGGCTGGCGCTCCTTTTTCGGCGCCTGGTATCTCGAGGATGCAATTCATTTCAGCCCGAAGCTCGTGCTCTCTCTCGGATTCCGGGCGGAATCCAGCAGCGGGTGGAACGAAGCGCACGGACGCGCCTCCAACTACGTTTTCAACGATGGCGTCATCGCCACTCAGCCTCAGATGGGAAATGCGCTCTTCACGATCAATCGCGCAAAGTTTCGGCCGGAACCCCGCCTGGCCATCGCTTGGAGCCCCTTCGGCAAGGCTACGGTGATTCGTGCCGGATTTGGCATGTATAACGATCTGCAGGATGCCCTGGGATATCGTGCCGATCAAAACGCACCCTTCAACCCAGCGTATGCGATACCTGTCGGCCCGGTTGCCAGCTTGCGCCTTCCCATTCAGCCCACTGCCCCGCCAGCGCCAAATGCCTTGCTCGTGCCCGGGGGCGTTGAGCCGGATATGTACACTCCGACAGTCATTGAATACTCGCTAAGGTTAGAACACCAGATCTCTCCCAATGCGTGGTTGAGCGTGGGTTATGTCGGAAGTCATGGTTATCATGAACTCATCGGCGTAGACGCCAACGAACCAATCCCAGTGATTTGCCCCGCCACTCCCTGCCCCGCCACTTTTCCCGCGGGTTTCGGAGCGTTGGCTGGAGCGGCAGTTCCCGCCGGAACGTACTTCATTCCCCCAGGCACTCCGAAGGCGAACCCAGCACTGGCAAACACCTGGACGTGGTTTTCTGAGGGAACCAGTTCGTACCATGCATTGCAAACCGACTTTAATTATCGCTCCAGCAGAGGCTTTTCACTTCGTGCCGCTTATACCTGGTCCAAAGCTCTCGACGACGGAGATTCTTTGAATGCTACGGCCGCCGCAAATGCGCCCGGCCTGGTGGCCAATCCTTTTGACGCGCGCGCCGATTGGGGCCTGGCCACCTACGATGTAAGAAATCTCGGCGTGATTACGGAAAGCTATGCATTGCCATTCGGACGAGGAAAGCGCTTCTTCAGGAACGCTGGCAGGACCACGGACCATCTGTTAGCAGGGTGGAGCCTGGAGAGCATTGTCACAGCACAATCAGGTTTCCCCTTCACACCCCAACTCAGCTACAACCCCTCCAATAATGGTGACACACGAAACCCCGTCCGTCCGTTTGTAAATCCGGCATTCACAGGTCCGGCAATTCTCGGCAATCCGAATCACTGGTTCAATGCGAATGCCTTCATCGGCCCGCCAAGCACCAGCGGGTTTTATGGCAATTTGGGCCGAGACACGCTGATTGGTCCCGGCCTGGCAACCTGGGATTTCTCGGCTCTGAAGGACACGCAGCTGACCGAAAGAATCAATCTCCAACTTCGCGCAGAGTTCTTCAACTTGCTGAATCGCGCTAATTTCAACACGCCTAACTTGATTACTTTTGCGCCTGGTCCGACCGCCGGCGCCGCTGGAGTTATTTCGCCGACGGCTGGGGCGGTGACCAGCACCTCCACGGCTTCGCGACAAATTCAATTCGGGCTGAAGCTGCTCTGGTAAACCAGTCGCTCGAGGACACCGGAGTTTGACCGCGGTGCCATAGCCGGATAGCATCTGCGCGGAGGCTAATCAGAGATGTCTGATCCGCCCCAGAAGCGGCCCGCGAGACAGATGCGACAGATCACGCCGCTGCTCCGGGACGCGGCCCCCCTGCTCATGCTGGCCTCCGCTCTGTTCTATACCAACCGATGGCTTGCCTTAACCGACGAAGAAACGTCCACTCTCAGCGCAGCGGCTCAGAATGTCACTACACTTTTCGCTGCTGCGCGATCTGCCGCCGGGAACGCCCGTCCTCCAGTATACGAACTGCTGCTCCATCTGTGGCTGCGGATCACTGGCGGCGCATTCGACTGGTTGCGCGCACCAGCCATTGTTTGCTTTGTGCTTGGCTTATGGCTCCTCTCCCGCGTGGCGCGGCAATTGGGGGGAGAAGAAAGTAGCAGCGCGCTGGTGTGGTTAGGGGCGCTTTGGCCGTTTGGATTTCACGCGGGGCGCCTGGCGGGGCCCTACGCGTTCGCATTTCTCCTGATTGCGGCGGTTACCTGGCAATATCTTCGCTACACCCGTTCCCGCCGCGGCTCCGATTGGATTATCTTCAGCGTTTTATCTTTGGTTCTGCTCTATACCAATGATTTCGGTTGGGCGATGCTGGTTCTCCTTGGTGTTGATTATTGGTGGCGAATCCCCGAGAGCAAAGATCCCCAAAGCCATTCTCCGGAAAGCAAGCGGCCCGAAATAAAACGAAAGATCGAGGAAATCTTAGCCGCCGCGGCGGTGCTGACGATAGGATTTACGCCGCGCTGGACAATCTTCGTCCGGGAACTACACTCCCATCTGGCCTGGCCTCATTCCGTACGATTTCTATTTTTGAACGCGGCTTACCATCTCTATATCTTTTTCGTAAGCCAGTCGGTTGCGCCGTGGTTCTGGCGCTTCAGCATTCCCGCTGCCATTGGCGTCGTTGTTCTCTTGGCCGTTGTGTTCGCCGGGGTCCGTGGCGAAGCACGGCGGTTCTTGATTTTTTCTTTATTGTTGTTTGCCTTGATGGCGCTGGCCGGAATCCTGCAAGCGAAGCGGCTACTGCTGGCCGGTCCGTGGTTTTTGTTGGCCATAGCGATTGCCCTCGGCAGAATCGAGAAATTCCCATGGCGCATCACCATGGCGGTCGCGCTGGCGATGGTGGCGGCAATTGGCTGGTATGGAGCGCTGAATAGACGATACTACGCCGAGCCGCGTTTCTTCGAGCCCTGGAGCACGGTTGCACAGGATGCAGCGGACGCCGTTCGCAGCGGCTCCGCCGTAATCAGCAACGACAACTCCTTCTTTTTCTACCTCAGCTATGTGTTGAAACCGTCCCAACCAAATTCCTCCTGGCGTTTTCCGGGCGCTCTACCAGGGGAAGTTCAATATCCCTCGGTATGGGATCCCAAGCAGTGGGAAGAGGCAGGACGCCCCACGCCAGCGAGCGTGCTGTGGGTCCGCGGTTCTTCGCCGCCGGACGAATTGATCGCCATGAACGATGCGGGCGAATGGCTCAGCGGTCACTGTGGAGACCGCATCACTCGCTATTTGGCACGCGATGCCGGTTATACCTGGAAACAGCGTTTTGTCCCCAATTTCTCGGGTCCGGCTTGGCGTATTGAGATTCGCCAATACTTCTGTGGACAAAGCGCCGCTCCGCCACCGGCCGGTAGCGTCGCGCCTGGTAACTCCCGCTAGCGAATAGCCGCTGCTTGTAACAATGAACGGAATTGTGAATTTGCGAGAAGGAGTGGACTCCGGCCGCGAAAGAAAAGATAGGAGAAAGACAGTTCCAACAACCAGGCTAATAGGCCCATCGCATCAGCACGCCTCCCGTCGTGTAGCCCGCCCCAACTGCGACCACCACCACCAGATCGCCCTTCTTTAGCCGGCCTTGGCGAACCGCATCGCACAGACCCAAAGGAATAGTGCCTCCCGTGGTATTTGCCAATCGATCGATATTCACCATTACTTTGGAATCATCCAGTCCGAGTCTCTCCTGCATGGCGCGAATGATCCGCAGGTTCGCCTGATGAGGCACCACCAGCGCCACATCTTTATGGGAATACCCATTGCGCTCCAGAAGTTCACACGAAATCTCGGCCATTCGCCTTACTGCATATTTAAAGACTTGCTTTCCGTCTTGATGGACGTAATGCATTTTTCGGTCCAGTGTCTCATGCGATGCTGGGTGCAGCGAGCCGCCGCCGGGCATAAATAGATATGCACCGCCCGAACCATCAATGTCGTGATCAAAATCGAGGATTCCCTCAGCATCGGACTCCGAGGGTTCCAGGAGCACCGCTCCGGCGCCGTCGCCAAAGAGAACGCAGGTGTTGCGATCGTGATAGTCGAGGATCGAACTCATGACGTCGCTGCCGATGACCAGCGCCTTCTTGTGCGTCCCCGCCCCGACGAATTGCGCGCCGACCGTCAACGCGTAGACAAATCCGGAACATGCTCCGGAAAGATCGAAACCCCACGCGCGCGTCGCTCCGATCCGGTGCTGAACTAAGCATGCCGTGGCGGGAAAGAACATGTCCGGCGTCACTGTGGCAACGATGATTAGATCAATTTCTTCGGGTTTGCTGCCGGTTTTTTCCAGAAGTTGTTGAGCAGCGGCCGTGGCCAGGTGTGATGTGGCCATGCCGCGATCCACGATGTGCCGTTCGCGTATACCGGCGCGCTGCTGAATCCATTCGTCGGTAGTATCCACCATGCCTTCCAGGTCGGCATTCGTGATTAGCCTTGGGGGCACATACCCCGCGACTCCCGTAATCTTTGCGGCAAGGCGTCTCCCCATTACCTGTCCCTCTGAGATGCGGTCCCAAACTCCTGCGAACGTGCAAAGAAGCGCGATTCTACGCAATCGTCAACCAAGTGACAAGCAAAGGTGTGTCGCTCAGCGGCGAGGCCGATTGATTAAGGAGTGCCTTGTTTGGCGGGAATGTCGTTACCTTCCAAGGGCCGTTGCGGCAGGTGCTGAACAGCCTCGATGAACACGCGTACCAGTTCCGGATCAAATTGCGAACCTGCACAGCGTTCTAATTCCTCAAAAGCTGCGGCCGGAGTTCGCGCCTTCTTATAAATTCGCTCAGAGGTAATTGTATCGTACGCGTCGGCAATCGCGATGATGCGTGAGCCTATCGGTATTTGCTCGCCCACCAGTCCCTGCGGATAGCCCGACCCGTCGAACATCTCGTGATGATGGCAGACCATCTTTCGAATCGGCGCAATTGCTTGCAGCGGTTCGAGCATTCGGTCGCCGTAAACCACGTGCTCCTTCATCTTTTCCCACTCGTCTGCACTAAGAGGGCCGCGCTTGCCCAGAATCTCTTCGGGAATGCCTACCTTTCCGATGTCGTGAAGGAGCGCCCCGAGTCGAATGTCGCCGATCTCCTCTTCCTTCAGTCCCAAGGCGTCGGCAATGAGTGCCGCATAAGCAGCCACTTTTTGCGAATGCCCCTGCGTGTAGTGATCCTTGGAGTCGATGGCCAGGGCCAGCGAGGTTACGGTGTCGATCAGAGCCGGGGGGATATCGCCGCAGAGTCCTTCCGTCTCCGAAACCCCATCTTCCAAACTCCGCGAGTCGAGTTCGGCGGGGCTGAGCGACGCCGCAAATTGATGCAGCCTTTCGCGAATTTCCTCGAACGCTTCAGGACCGGTGGAGAAAAGGCGTTTGAGGGTAACGCCGAGATAAGCCTCCAGGACCTCGCGCTTCCATTTCTTGCTTTCCGCCGCGTCGCAATGATCAGCCGTGGACACCACATTGCCGCCTTCATGCTTGGAGATATACATGGATGCGTCGGCGACCTGAATCAGTTCCTGGGGCGTTGAGCCATGTACGGGGAAGCTGGCAATGCCGAAACTCGCGGTGATGGTCTTCTCGCGGAGCAGAGGATCCTCACAAATCGCGGGCCGCAGCTTCTCGGCTATCTGGACCGCCTGCGCAGCGTTGGTTTCAGGCATGAGGATAACAAATTCGTCTCCACCGTAGCGCGCCACCACATCAGAGCTCCGGCAGTTCTGCTCCAGAATCTGGCCTACGCGGTGCAGTACGAGATCGCCCTCGAGATGCCCATAGAAATCGTTTACGAATTTGAAACGGTCCAGGTCAATTAAGACCAGTGAAAAGTGCCGGCTCGCGCGCGTCGCGCGCTTCCATTCGGCCGAGAGCGCTTCCATCAGATAGCGGTGAGTCTTTACGCCAGTCAAACCATCGGTAATGGCTTGCTCCTGCGCTTTTTGCAAGGTCAGAGCGTTGTGCAGCGCCACGGAAATTAGATCGGCAAGGGTATGCAGCAACCGCACGTCTTCTTCGGAAAAGTCTGTGGGCTCGGCGGTCTCCACGTAAAGCACGCCATGGAGCTGGTCGGCGTAAAAAACCGGCAGAGCCAGCACCGACGTCGATCCCTCCAGAACGGTTCCAGACATTTCCTCGCCGGCGAGATTGCGTGCCACGCAAATCTGCCCGCTGCGAGCCACTTTGCCGACGATGCTTTCGCCCAAGGGCAAGCGCCGCCCCAGGGCGCCCCGCCGGCGGCCAGCTTCCGCTTGGATGATGACTTCCTTAGTCGCATAGTCGAGCAATCCGATGCCAACGTGGTCAAAGGCAAGGCCGCGTTCCAGTTGTTCGGCCACTCTGGATAACATCTCCTCCGGATTGAGCGTAGTGATGGCGTGGCGCGAAATGTTGTTCAGCAGCGTCAGATGTCGTGATTTGGTTTGTTCTTCTCGAAACAAGCGCGCATTTTCGATGGCGATACTGGCCTCGCTGGCCAATACACGCATCATTTCCAGATGCCCTTCGTCGTACAGGTTCTCTTGCAGCCCTCGCAGTGCCATCACGCCAATGGCCTTGTCATACGCGACCAAAGGCACCCCGCAGAATGAGCCCGTCTCTTGAAGCGGGCGCAATCCAAGCTTGATAGCCTCTTGCATCAGGTTTTGCCTGATCAACAACGGCTGTCGGGTTCGGATGATATGCTCGGTAAGATGATCGCCAAAAGGCCTGCTCCGCTTGGGCAAGCGAATTCCTTCTGTAATTTCCAGCTCGAAACGAATCTGGTTCTCTTCCGCATCGTACATGGCGACGTAAAAGTTGCTTACATCGAACATCCGCTTGAGTGCCGCAAAAATCTTGTTGAAAAGCTCATCCACGTCGAGCGTGGAGCTTAGCGCGCGCCCAATCTCGTTCAGCAGGTGCAATTCCTCGGAGCGCCGCGTGGTCTGTTGAATCAAATAGCTGTTCTCCACAGCCATGCCGATTTGGTGGCCCAAGGTTAGCAGTAGCCGTAGCTCAGCCTGTGTGAACCGGCGATTCTCTGGCGTGCTCAGCAGCAGCAAGCCGAAAGGCTCCTCCTTGGCCTGAAGACTAATGGCAATGACGGTTCGCATGCCGTGGGTCATGGCCAGCTGCCGAAAACGCAAGAATACGGCCTCATGCTCGAACGCGCGCCAGGAGGCGTTGCGTTCAAGCTCGCGGAAGACCACTAACCCTCCCAGCCGGGAAACCAATTGCTGGAACTCGCTATCCAGACTGTCCTCCGCAATGGCACGGCAAAACGCCGTATCCATCCCCACCGAGGCGGTGGCGGTGGGTTCGTGCGTGCCATGCCGATGCAAGCTCAAGAGTCCGGAAGGAAGCCCAACGACGCTGAGCACGCGCTCGAGCGCCTCCACCAAGGTCCTTTGTATCTCGCCACCGATGAAGCTCGACGTGGTGAGATTCAAACTGGAAAGCGCCAGAATATTGAGTTGAACCCGCCGCTTCTGGTCCTCATACAACACCATGACCATTACCACGGCGGCCAATAGGGAAGGAAAACTGGCGATCACCGCGAAGTCCGTTCCCGCGGGCCTGCTCAGCGGCCCGAAAGCCAGTCTCACCAACGGTATGATGGCCCAGCCAGCGAACGCCGCCGCCAGTGCCCAATCGCCGTGGCTTTCTTGGCGACGCGCTGCTTGCCAGAAAACAAAGGCCACTGAGAGGTACACGCCTATCATGCCAATCGGCTGAGCCATCCACAGGTGTTCGAAGCGCAAGGAAAGAGCGTACAATCCGAACCACGACCCCATCAGGAAAGCGGCCGGAGTCCATGCCCGAGAATTCATATAGAGCCGGGCCGCACAGAAGAATGCGACTCCGCTCGCCGCAATGAGGGACCTACCGGCCAACATCAGCCAACTGGATGGCCCCGGCTCCGATGTTCCCAACCAGTATGTTGGCCCGATCGTCAGGTCATGTAGCACCAGCAAATACCAGCCGATCGTCCACACCTGAAGATAGCGTTGCGGCTTGATCCTCTGAAGGTAGGTGAAAAAACCCGCGGCGAGCGTGTGGACCGCCAGGATGCTAAACGAAAGGATGCCAATGTGCATGAAGATGGTGTGTATCACTGGGCCGTTTTCCCACACTTGCACTTTAGGCGGGTTTTTAAAGGATTATGCACAGCCGTCGCAGCCAGCGGGTTCCTTCTCCCACGCGGCTCGAGTCGTTGAAAAATCGGCAACCGTTCCCTACCAGGGCCTCCCTTTGACTATAGACTACGGTCTGCAAACGAGCAACGGTAACGGGGGTACCAGGTAAGGAACATTGCCTGTGCCCCTTTGGACATCGCTCTTCTCGCCCTGATTCTGTGCCCGTGCGAAAAGCGATGGTGCCTGGGAAAAGCTTCAAAGAACGGCGCAGTTCGGCGCTCCACGAGACCGAAGCAGCCATTGGCGTCAAGAAGTCCGTTTTGGCCGCCCTGGGTTGACTCGCGTTTGCCGCTGGCATCGGCTATCATCAATTTTTTGTTGCGATTGAACGACTGGACGCTCGTGCCATATTCGGACCATCCTCAAAGCCAAGCCGCAGATGCGCGCGGGCAAGACATTCGCGTGCGTTTCGCCCCTTCGCCTACCGGATTCCTCCACGTCGGCGGCGCTCGCACTGCCCTATTTAACTGGCTTTTCGCACGAAATCAGCGTGGCACATTCATCCTCCGCATAGAGGACACCGACCTCGAGCGCAATCGCCCGGAATTGGTCGAAGGCATTCTCGATGGCCTGCGCTGGCTGGGGCTCGATTGGGATGAGGGCCCTTTCTATCAATCCCAGCGCCTCCCCGGCTATGCCGCTGCAGCAGAAAAACTGCTCTCCAAGGGCGCTGCTTATCTCTGTTATTGTGCTCCGGAAAAGTACGCGGGCGGCGATTTCGCAGACGAAGCTGGCACCGCCAAAAGTGAAATAAAGCGAATCGTTCGCTGCTCGTGCCGCGACGCCAAACCATCCACTGGCGATCAGAATCCGGCGGTGCGTTTCCGCGTGCCTCTGGGTGCGACTACCCGCTTTGATGACGCTGTTTTCGGTCCACGCGAAATCCATAACGATGAGATGGAAGATTTCGTGCTGCTCCGTTCTGCGCGCAGCGCGAGCGGCGGGACCGCCTTGCCCACCTATCAACTCGGCGCCGTAGTCGACGACATGGACATGCGAATCACGCATGTAATTCGCGGCGCCGACCACCTCTCCAATACGCCCAAGCAGATTTTGCTCTACCGCGCCCTGGATGCCGTGCCGCCTGTCTTTGCGCACGTCCCTCTCATTCTCGGACCGGACCGCACCCGCCTCTCCAAGCGGCATGGCGCGACCAGCGTGAGCTCCTATCGCGATGAAGGCTTTCTGCCCGAAGCCTTCCGCAATTTCCTCGCCCTTCTGGGTTGGTCCAGCGGCGATGATACCGAAATGTTTCGCACCTCCGATCTGGTCCGGCGCTTCTCTCTCAGCGGTGTCAGCCGGACCAATGCCGTCTTTGACCGTGCCAAGCTCGAATGGTTCAACCAGCAATATGTGCAAAAGCTTCCTCTTGAAGAATTGCTTCCTGCGATCCAGTCCGAACTGGAGAGAGCCGCTCTTTGGCGCCCCGAGTGGGGTGCATCTCAACGAGAATGGTTCGCACGCACAGTGGACTTGTTGCGTCCTCGAACGCGCCTTTTGCCGGATTTCTCGCATTGGGCTCGCGCTTTTTTTACTGACGACTTCGATTACGATCCCGCAGCACGCGAAAAATTCTGGAAAGACGAGCGTCTGCCGGACTTACTGGCGCGGTTGAGCGATGAGCTGGCCGCGTTGCCCGATTGGACTCACGATGCCTGCGATCACGCTTTGCGCCAGCTCGCAGAAAGAGCTGGGGTGAAGGCGGCGCTCCTGATCAACGCAACCCGCGTCGCTTTGGTGGGACAGCCCGTAGCGCCACCGCTGTTTGACACGATGGTAGCGCTGGGGAAAGAGCGCGTGGTGGCACGCCTGCGGCGCGCCCTGCCGGCCATCTCTGCGCGTTCCGTGGCAGGCTAACTCGTTTTGTTTTGTCATTCTGAGCGGAGCGTCCCGCCATTCGCTGACCTTCGGAAATCGTGCCGTTACGATTTCCGGGCCGGGACGCGAAGTCGAAGCGCGCAGTTTGCGCCCCGGATGCCGTTGCGGGGAATCCCTCTGCGATTCTGCCAAACGACCAACGAGTTCAGCCGAGCCGCCCTCCATTAATCGCTCAACTGACAGGCGGATGTCGCGGCTGCCAATCGCGCTGCGTTTCAGAAAAACCATCCGCAATAGCGATCAGTCGGCTCTCGTCAAATCGTCGCCCCACGAATTGCAGTGCCACCGGCAAACCGGCTTGCGTAACTCCGCAAGGCATGGATATTGCCGGTAATCCCGTGAGGTTGCCCAGCCGATTCCGGTCCACAAAGGCATTGCGTATAGGTATTTCTTTATCACCCACTCCAACACGCTCCGCCCCTATCGGCGGAGCAACCACGGGGACTGTGGGGATTACGATTGCTTCCGCATTCTCGAGAACACTTTCGACTTCAGCGCGTGCTCGCCCCATCGCTTCCTGCGCGTTCAGATAATCGAGAGCCCGCGTTTTGCCGCCCTGCTCCAGCCGGCAACGCACGTCCGCGCCATATTCGCTCGCCCGCGCCGGGAAATAGCCTGCCCGCTCGTGCACCCGGCTCGCCTCAACAGCGGCGATCAGGTTGGCCGCCTCGATGCCCGCCAGAATGGTTGGCAGGCAAATCTCTTCGAGCTCCGCGCCGGACTTGGCGAAATCAGCGACGGCCGCTTCTGTAATCCTGCGCACTTCTGGATCCATATTGACCCAAAAGTGTTCCTTCGGACGCGCCAGACGCAGGCGCTTTCGCTTCGGCGCGCGCCGAAAATCCTTCTCGCTGCGAGCCAGGCTTGTGGGGTCCAGCGGGTCGCGCCCCGCGATGCATTCCAGTATGAGCGCGGCGTCCAGGGCGCTTCGCGCAATGGGCCCCACATGATCGAAACTTGGCGCCAGCGGGAAGACACCATGGACGCTGACGCGCCCAAATGTGGGCTTAAGACCTACAACGCCGCACAAGGCCGATGGAATGCGGATGGACCCGCCCGTATCGCTGCCGATAGCCGCAGCACATAGGCCGGCAGCTACGGCAGCCGCTGAGCCTCCGCTTGAACCTCCCGCGATCCGGCCCGTGTTCCACGGATTTCGCACCGGGCCATAGTGCGGGTTCTCCGAAGTCACGCCGTATGCGAATTCGTGCAGATTCGTCTTGCCGAGAACGATGGCGCCTGCGCGACGCAATTTCCGAACCACGGTGGCATCGTCGGACGGCAGGAAATCGCGCAGGACGAGCGAGCCCATGGTCGTGCGGAGATTTCGCGTCTCAATATTGTCTTTCAATGCCACAGGGATGCCGTGAAGAACTCCGCGGCGTTTCCCGCGAAGCAATTCCCTTTCCGCCGCGCGCGCTTCCGCGAGCGCGCTCTCGGAAGCCACCGTCAAAAAAGCATTCAACTTTGGATTGAGCCGCTCGATGCGCCTTAAGTAGATTTGGGTCAGTTCTACCGGCGAGACTTTCTTCTTCGCCAGCAGCCCCGAGAGCAGTTCGATGCTCGCAAATTCGAGTTCGTGCATGGAATTGGTTTTGAATTCTGCCGCCGCGAATTGTAACTCAGCCTGTGGCCTTTTCGCGTTTAGGCGTCATTGATTCTTGCCAAAGACGATTCGCGCCCGCACGTGCCTGTGGTACACGATTGGCGACACTCTACGTGATATCTCCCTCTTGCATCCGGAGCCGCCGCTGTAGAATGTACCTGCCCCGGGGCCCTGCCTCGGGCACCGTCCGCAGCGCAAAAACGAGACGGTGATACAAACCTGTATGCAGTGCGGCGCAATTAACGGCGCCGAAGCGCGTACCTGCTGCCTTTGCGATACGCGCCTGTCAAAAAGACCAGACGCTATTTCTGTCCCTATACGCGCCCAACTGAGAAGCGAAGGGAATCTGGCCTTCGAACCGGATTGGCGCAGTGAGGTTTCCCAGAGGCTCGAAGCCTACTGTGTGCGCCGGGCGCGTCCTCGCAACAACCGAGCACAACCGGAATTGGCATTCACCCCGCCGATTTCGCTCAAACCGGCCGAGGTACCCGCTGAGGTACACAGTTTTGAAGCGCCCCGGGCCACGATCACGAAATGGCACCTTCGGCCCGCCCGGGTGGAGCGCCTGGAAATCCACGTGGGGCAACCCGCCTTCGATTTCGCCAGTAATGGCGTCCCCGCGGGTCCGAAGACTGTCTCTCCCTACGATTCTCCCCTAATCTCCGTTGCCTCACTTCTTGAGCGGCGCCGCGCGGCTGTGCTCGATGTGACTTTCCTCTTATTTGCCTACGGTGGCTTCCTGATGCTCTTTGGTGCCTTTGGTGGCCGCTTCAGCTTTAGCAGGTTCGATGCGCTGGTCACGGTGGCAATCCTGGGCCTTCTCTACGCCCAATATGTGGCGCTGTTTACTTACTTCGCTCGGGCCACGCCGGGAATGATGCTCCGCGGACTTCACGTCGCTAGCCTGGACGGCCTTGATCCCTCGCCGCGCCAATTGCTCTGGCGAAGTCTGGGATACCTGATCTCTGCCGGCACCATGATGCTCGGTTTCCTCTGGGCCCTCTGGGATGAAGATCAACTTTCCTGGCATGACCGCATTTCGCGAACCTGCGTCACGTCAGATCTCGCCGCCTTGTCCGGCGAGCCCTGCAGCCAGCCCAGCGCCGGTCGCTGAGGGTTTCGAACCAACCAGCACAGCTTTGGGCAACTGACGGGTAATCAGGCCATCTATATGAGAGCCGTC
Organism: Rugosimonospora sp.; assembly: GCA_035636675.1. Taxonomy (GTDB): domain Bacteria; phylum Acidobacteriota; class Terriglobia; order Acidiferrales; family UBA7541; genus Palsa-189. Next base: position 34,508 of record DASPYR010000026.1, read on the forward strand.
AGCCGGCTTTCTCGGCCGGCGAGGTGAGTTCATAGCTGCCGTGATACAATGGCTTGACGGTAGGCCACCGGCAGCAATGGCACGGCTGCACCGCAACTCGGCTTGGGAGTAAATCGCATGAGTCGCTTCGCCAAAATTGCAGTCGTATCCTTGTCCCTGCTGATCTTTTCCTATGTCGGCTTGGGCTACATGTTGGGCAAGTCTGACGATGACAAGGCTTACCGTTCTCTCACGGTCTATGGCGAAGTTCTGCAACGCGTACAGGAAGACTATGTGGATGAGCCCAATCTCTCCAACGTGACCGCCGGCGCACTGCACGGCTTGCTCGAATCCCTGGATCCTTTTTCCGGTTATCTGAGCCCCCGGGAATATGCGGATTTTAAGGAGAAGCAGAAGAACACCACGCGCGGCGAAATCGGGGCGACTCTGGCCAAGCGCTTTGGATACATCGTGGTCGTTTCTGTATTGTCCGATAGTCCGGCGGAGAAAGCGGGGCTGCGCAGCGGTGACATCGTCGAAGAGATTGCCGACTTTACGACGCGCGAGATGTCTGTCGGGCAGGCAAATTCCTTGCTCGCGGGGGCTCCCGGAACAACTGTCAAGGTCGCCCTGGTGCGCCGCGGAAAAACGGAGCCTCAGCCCGTCACTCTTACCCGCGCGGTTATTCCTGTGCCTCACCTCACCGGTGACAGAATTGACGATGGCGTCGCATATGTTCGCATTCCTTCGCTGCAAACCGGGGCCGCTGCCGAACTGCGGGATAAACTCCAGCAGCTCGATCGGCAGGGCTTGCATAAGCTGGTACTCGATTTGCGCGATTGTGCTCGGGGACCTGCGTCAGAAGGAATTGCCGCTGCACAGCTCCTGGTTCCTTCCGGCACGATTGCCGTCTTGAAAGGGCAGACCGTGTCCCGCCAGGAATTCGACGCCGCGCCCGACAAAGTTGTCTGGCACGGCCCGATCGCCGTCTTGATCTCGCCCAGCACCTCCGGTGCCGCCGAGATCGTGGCCGCCGCGGTTGGGGATAATCATCGCGGCGACGTTGTTGGCGAGCGTACCTTCGGTGCCGCCTCCGAGCAGAAGATTATTCCGCTCGAAGATGGTGCCGCGCTTGTGCTCACCGTGGCCTATTACTACACGCCGGAGAATAAGTCGATTCTCGAAAATGGTGTGGTCCCGACTGTGGAGGTCGCCACAACCCCTCCAGCGCTTGCAGCCGAGGAGCAAGCGCCGGCGCCGCTCGGCGTTAATCAATTGCCTTCTAAAGATGATCCCGTCGTTCGCAGGGCGCTCGATCTGCTGAAGAACGACACCCGTAAAGCCGCTTAGCAATTAAAAACAGCCTTTAGCCGAGTCACCCTCCCTCATTTTTCATCGTGAGCGCCGGGCTAATCCAGTGTTTCCGAGACGAGTGCAGCCACGTGCCTAGCGATGGCGGGAGCGGAAGTTAATCCTGGAGATTCGATTCCCACCAGGTGGATTGCACGCGGATAGGTAGGGTCGCGGGCGATCACGAAGTCGGCTATGCCTTGTCCGCCGGGGGGCACGAGCTTGGGGCGAATTCCCGAATACGCCAGCCGCAGGTCTTCCAGGCGCAGCTCAGGAAGTAAGCCGCGCGCATCCTGCAGGAATTCTTCTAGCGGCAGCCGATTGTGCTCGTAGTCATTTTTATCGTCCACGTAATGCGCCGTCGGCCCCACCAGCACCGTTCCCCACAGTGTCTTCGTGAGATGTACGCCCAGGCTCAGCCTGTCGTGATGTGGCAAAGGATAAACCAATGCGTTGACCAGATCCGCTCGGGTGCGTACCACCTCCGCATATTCACCGCGCACCGGATAAATGCGGTAGCTGTGGTTTCCGAGCAGAGCGGCAATCTCATCGGCGTAGAGTCCCGCGGAATTAACCACGCATTGCGCCTCGACAATTTCGGTCGTAAGGCTCTCGCGGTCCGCCTGATCTCCGAATTCCACCTCTATCGCCATGCAGTCCGGCCGCGCCTCTAGCTTCGTTACGCGAGCGTTCGTCAATATACTGGCGCCTCGATCGCTTGCCAGGCGCGCGAAGGCTTTCACCAGTTCTTCCGCGGAGACAATCGCGGTGGACGGCACTTCCAGCGCGGCCGCGGCTCGAATATGAGGCTCGCGCTGGCGGATTCGCGCCGGTCCCACCAACTTGAGCCCCTCGACCCCATTCACTCGCCCATTTTCAGCGAGCTTTTCGAGTTCCGGAATTTCGGATTCGTGAGCGGCCACAACAATTTTCCCGCAATTGCGGTGCGGGACGCCGTGCGCTGCGCAAAATTCCTTGGTCAGCCGATTCCCTTCCACGCAAAAGCGCGCTTTGAGAAATTCCGGAGGATAGTAGATGCCTGAATGAATCACGCCGCTGTTGCGCGTACTCGTCGCCATGCCCAATCGCGGCGATTGCTCCAGCAGAAAGATGTCTTCGATCCGGCCGGAAAGCTCATAGGCGATGGCGCAACCCACCACACCACCGCCGATGATGACCACATTCACTCGATCCATTGAATGAGAGCGCGCGCAAACGTGAGATGCGCGATTCCGCTGCGCGGCACATCTTAGCAGCGGCATGGCCCGGCGTCATGGCGCAGCCGCATTGCTCAGGAAGCTCCGCAGGCGGTCGGCCCGCGCCATACGAAGAGAGGCTCGGCTCAGCCGTCCCCGAGCGGCAGAAAGTATTGCGTGCCTTTCACCGGTTCTTCCAGCCGTCGCAGGAGCTGCTGCAAGTCCGCATTGCGATTGACAAAATCGATTTCCGAGGTGTTTACGACCAGCAGATCGGACGAAGCATAGCGAAAGAAAAAATGGTCGTAGGCGCGGGCGACCGCTTCCACATATTCCTGCGAGATGCGCGCTTCTCCGGGCGCCGCCTTTTTTTCTATGCGCTCGCGAAGAACTTCCGGCGAGGCTTGCAGGTAGATCACCAGTTCAGGGCGCGGCAATTCGGCGGCGAAGCGCTCGAAATAGCGCTCGTATAGCTTCAACTCCTCATTGTCCAGGTTGAGATACGCAAAGATCTTGTCCTTTTCAAACAGGAAATCCGCTATTACGGTTCCGGCAGCGGCCAATGCCTCTTGGACGCGCCGGTGCCGTTCGACCAGAAAATACATCTGCGCGCGAAATGCCGACCCGACCTTCTCGCGGTAGAAATCGGCGAGAAAAGGATTGTCTTCGCAATCCATGATGCGCCGCGCGTGCATGCGATCGGCCAGAAATCGCGCCAGCGTGGATTTTCCCACCCGCAGCGGCCCTTCGATGGCGATGTAGCGCGGCGGCTCGAAGGCCGGCATCTTCGCCACGCGGCTTTCTGGAGTGCGACGCACGGCGCGCGATTATAGCTGAAAGCTCGCCCGCGGTTGCCGCCACAAATTGGATCGATGCCAGTGATTTGTTGCTTACGTCCGGCGGGCAAATGCTGCTCAATTCACGCTGCGCCCATGCATCCGTCAAGCCACAGGGCGTGCTACCGGCTCCCTATGACGTGCGCAAAAGGCAAAGCGGGAGTTTCCGAACACTTTTGGCTCGAAAACTCCCGCGGCTTTTCCGTCAAAACGCCAAGCTTAGAATTCAAGCCTCAGCGCAAACTGAATGTTGCGTGCACCGGTACCCCCGGAAGGCACGATCGTCTTTGTGATGCTTCCTGCGGCCCCTCTCGGCTTTTCGGAAAACGGAGTCAGGTCCGTGGCAGTGCCGCTGAACGCGATGCCATTGGGCAGTGCGAAATTGGGATGGTTCAGGACGTCGAAGAATTCGGCGCGGAACTGAATTAGGCCAGCTTCTCCGAGGAATCCCACCTTGGTGTCTTTTACCAACGAGAAATCCCAATTCCTGAAAGGCGGCCCGCTCAGGATGTCGCGCCCGGAATTGCCCAACTGACCCACGTTGGGGGAGCATCCCGTTAGCCCCGGCCCAGTACAATTCGGCGCGATCGAGAACATGGCCGGGTTGTACCACTGCTGGATGTTGCCGGTGATCACGGTATTGGGATCGTACGGAATCGGGGTGTAGGAGGGGCAGGGATTATTGCCCGCCTTCGGTTGTCCAGGCTGCGAAGTGCAGGGGTACGCCGCCAGCAAAGCCGGTGTGTTTATATTGACCCGGTCGTTCTGTCCCTGCAAAACGCCCGACTGGGAGCGATTTTCGGTAGTAATCACGGAGAACGGGAAGCCGGTCTGAATGATGGCGATGCTGCCCAGCCACCATCCATTGGCTATTTTGCTCACGAAGGCGTTGCTCATTGCCACCGTCGGCAGGTGATAGGTGAGGCTGAGGGCCAAGTTGTCTGCCACATTGAAGCAAGACGGTCCCCAGTCCACCATTTGATCCAGCGGATAGGTCCCCTGGAGGCCCGCCGAGGCGGAGCAATCGCGGACGTTCTCCTGGCCTTGCGTATCGTCCATCACCCGGCTGAGCGTGTAGGCGGTTTGGAAATCGAGCCCGCGACTGGTTCTCTTGGCGAGAACCACCTGCAAGGCGTTGTAACGGGAATCGGCAACGGTGGCGACATTGATGGTGCTCGGTCCGAATGTGCCAGGTGCGCAAAGAACGGTCCCGCAGTAGGGGTTCACGGTGTGATATGCGGGCGAGCCAGTATCCCAAAACGGCACCGCCCCCTCGACGCACAGGCTCGCAGGATTGCCGCAAGGACCGGTCGAGGTGGGAAAGATCGGATTCGATTCGCGGATGGTGGACAAATGCACTCCGCGGTTCCCGACATAGCCTACGCTAAGGCCCATATTCCAGGGCAACTGCTGCTGCACGCTGGCGTTGTACTGGATCATGTACGGGCTCTTTAAGTTGTAGTCGACAAACTGAGGAGTGACGGACCCCGTTGTGGCCAAAATAGTCGAATTCAGCGGAAATACGAGCGGGGAGTACGTCGTGATCGAAGGCACCGATTGCTTGGTGATATCGGTCAACCCCGAAAACGGCGGGCTCCCAATCACGTCCTGTTGCAGGGAGGGGCCGATATTCCCGATGTCGTAATAGATTCCGAAACCGGAGCGAATTGCGGTTTTGCCGTTTCCAAACAGATCATAGGCAATACCGATACGGGGACTGAAGTCCTTCTTCGTGTTGTTCTTGATGATGGGCCCGACGGTAAATGGGTCTGTGAAGTCGTTAATAGTCCGCGACTGAATCCCGTTCAGCTCACGCGGTGTGGTCAGGACCTCATATCGCAATCCCATGTTAACGGTGAGCCGCTGCGACACGCGCCAATCATCCTGCGCATAGAACCCCAGCGTGTTGAAGACGGTAAACCGATAACTGACTGAGGTCAGCGTCTTGAACTCGATCAGGTTGGGGTTGTCCCCCAAGAAAGTTGGGAAATCGGGGTAGATAATCTGCCCGTCGATGCTGCCCCCCGGTGAATTCACCACTTCGTTCCAGCGGTTCAGCAGTGTTCCGAACTTGAATGAGTGCTTACCCCGCGTCCAGTTTACGTCATCGCTGAAGGTGTAGATGTTCTGAAGTTGCTGCCCCGGAATCGTCGAGACCGTTTCCAGCGACACGTATGTGCCATTCGTGCTGGTCCCCCCGCCAATGCCGATGTTGCCCATCGGAAAGTTTCCAATGACGGAAGGCCCCGGAGTGGCGTCCACGCCGACGGTGCTCGGGTGGGTGCGGCTGAACGAGAGCCGCGCCGTGTTGAGGACGCTTGGCGAGAAGATGTGAGTCTCGGAGAGCGTAATGTACTGGTTCCGATTGTTCGCCTGGGATGAGTCTCCTTGGAGGAAGAAAACCGATGAACTGGCCGGGTTAGCGGTCGTATTCACCACTGCGTTGTCTACCGTGTAGCGGCCAAAGAGCGAGTCCGCCGACGAAAAATTCTGGTCGATGCGTATCTGCCCGTAGTTCTGCTGTGTGGTGTTGTGGCTGGCGAAGATGTCATGGCTCACCACCGCTCCCTTTGCGCCGATGGTTGTGGTGTTGGGGAGCGGATAGAGCGCGAGGAAAGGAGCGATGCTCGGGTTGACCACCGTATTCGACGTAACGTCCGGACAAGCGGCCGGCGTGATAATGGCGTTCGCGGCCCCGTGGCACCCCGCCGCGGGAACAATGAGGTTCTGCGCCACGCTTAGGTTTAGCCGCAATCCTTCGTAGCTGGCAAAAAAGAACGTCTTGTCTTTCTTGATCGGTCCGCCGAACGCGCCGCCGTACTGGTTCTTTTGCAACAAAGGGTTCGGTTGCCCGGCCGTAGTCAAGAAGAAATTCCTTGCATCGAGCGAGGAATTACGAAGAAACTCAAAAACGTCGCCATGGAATTGGTTCGTGCCGCCCTTGCTCACCACCACGACCTGGCTGCCCATGGCCAACCCATACTCAGCCGAGAAATCCGAGGTGATGATCTTATATTCCTTGACGCCGTCCACTCCCAGCGTGCTTCCCGCGTTCGCCGGATTGCGGCCCTCCTGAGTCGTTGTGACGGCTCCGTCGAGCGTGAAATTGTTGGATCGCGGCGGAGCCCCGTTTACGCTGTACGATGTGGCCCCGTTCCCGGACGAGTTTCTATCCGGTGTGACTCCGGCTTGCAGCAAACTCAAATCCACATAGTTCCTGCCGTTCAGAGGCAGGTTCTGCACGTTTTGCTGATTCACCACGCCGCCCAGCGTGGCGTCCTGCGTATCCACCATCGGTATTTCGCTGCTGACGGTTACCTGCTGCTCGGTCGCTCCCACTTCGAGCGTGAAGTTGATCACGGGCGCAGCCGCCACTTCGAGCGTGATGCCTTTGCGTACTTCCGATTTGAAACCGGCAGCAGTAACTTCGACCTGGTAATTTCCCGTCGGTAGTTCGAGCGCGTTGTAAGACCCGTCCGAATCCGTCGTCAATGTGCGCGTGACATTGGTATCGACGTTGGTGACCCTCACGCTGGCATTAGGCACCGACGCGCCTGAGCTGTCTTTTACGGTCCCTACAACCTTCGCTGTGGGCAGTTGCGCGAATGATGCCGCGGCGAACAACACACACACCCCGGCAATGAACGCCGCAGTCGAAAATCGAAAATACTTCACCCCTAGAATTTTCCCCATAGTCCCCCTTCCCCAAGAGACAAAAACTATCGGGTTTCCGCCCTCTTCCCGGAAAGGCGAGTCCTTATAACACCTGCGCACTTACAGTTGCAAGGACGAATCCTGAGCAGAAATTTAAGATACCAGGTCCAATCGCATCGCCCTGGATCAGCTTGTTTCTCCGAACGCACTCTCGCGCACGTTGACAGTCCCGTGGAGCAGTGCGAGAATCCGCGCACGGAGCGGGCAGCTGCAGCAAGACGAAGCGAGACGCTCCCGTCCTCTCCAGTGACGGCGAACGAGCGGTCCAATTCGCAAATGCCCGGAAATCAAGAGAAGGAGAAGTCGTCGATGCTGATGCGAAATCGTTCGACTACTGTTTCGGTCGTGGTGATTCTGCTCTGCTGCTTTGCCAGTCTGACCGCGCCCCCAGCGCACGCGCAGAAGGCTCCCGAATACCGGGTGGACCCCTTTTGGCCTAAGCGCTTGCCCAACAAATGGAGCATGCAGCAGGTCGTCGACATCTACGTAGACAAGGACGACCACATCTGGGCGATCAATCGTGCCGACGACGCCAGACCCGATGAGTTAGGAGCCATGACGATGCCGCCCCGCACCGAATGTTGCGTGTTGGGTCCGGAGGTGCTCGAATTCGACGCGGACGGGAACGTTCTCAGGGCCTGGGGCGCGCAGAATTATGTTCCGGGCTGGCCGGGCCGCCTGCAGACCATCGGCGTGGATCGGAATCTGAATGTCTATCTTTCAGGAACGATGCCGGGCGACAGCATCATCAAGTTCACGCAGGACGGTAAATTCCTCTCCGACTTCGGGCATCGCGGACCCAAAGTGCCCGCGTCACAGGTAAAACAAGATAACCAACAGACGGCAATTTTTCCGCCGGGCATCGCGGCCTTCGACTTCGATGAAGACGCCCGCGAGATCTACATACCCGACGGTTTTCTGAACAAGCGCGTGCTGGTCTACGATATGGACACAGGCGCTTTCAAGCGCGGATGGGGAGGCCACGGCCTCCCTTTGAGCGAGATTGACAATGATCCCACACTGCCCTATGACGTATCCGGTCCGCCCCCGGATCAAAAGCAGTTCGCGCCGGCGCTGCACTGTGCGCATCCCTCTCACGACGGTTTCGTCTACGTCTGCGAGCGGGGCAGCGATCGGATTCAGGTCTTCACCAAGCAAGGTCAATTTGTAAAGCAGTTCTGGATCCACCCCTCGACACAGTCGCGAGGTCCTCATTGTGGAGGAATCTGGAGCATGACCGATCCTCCCTGCGGGACCGTGTATAACCTCACGCTTTCGACGGATCCGCAGCAGAAATATCTTCTGGTTGCCGATGGCACGAACAACATGGTGTGGATCCTCAATCGCGCCGACGGCGCCTTGGTAGGATCGTTTGGCGGCAACGGCCATTACGCGGGACAGCTTCACTGGATCGACTCAATCGCCATGGATTCCAAGGGGAATGTCTATACGGGCGAGGTCGAAGACGGCAAACGCATCCAGAAGTTCGTCCCCGTGAGCGGCAATCAGACCAGTGTCCGCTAGTGGCGGTCCCACAGCGTATTCGATGGGAAACCAAATATTTGGGGGAGCAGCAGGTCCCAGCACTGCATTTAGGTCTCGAGGACTTCCTCGAGGCTGGCTTTGTTTTTTATCACTAGCACGGAGCCGTGAACTTCGATCAGGTGTTTCCTCTTGAAATCGGCGAAGAGCCGCGTGACCGTCTCACGAGAGGTCCCGATGATCTGAGCGATTTCATGATGTGTGAGTGTCAGTGTCGTCCGAAATTCCCGCCCGTTTTTCTCGTGAGCGGACGCCTGATCCAGCAAGAATTGCGCCAGCTTTTCTGCGGCTGAGCGATACAGCCCAAGATAACGAACCTCCTGATAAGTCGCGTAATAGATGTCGCTGAGGATTTCAGCAACCCTCAAAGCCACCTCGCCATACTCTCGCAAGAACTGTAGAAATGGCTCCCGACGGATGAAGTTAGCTTGGATGGGTTCGAGGGCCTCTGCTATGGCTCCGTACGGCTTTCCTGAGATGGTACCCGGCAGGCCAACAACTTCACCCGCTTCGGCAATTCGAAGAATCAACGGTTTGCCGTCGGCAGAGCTGGCTGATAGCTTGACCCGGCCGTGGCAAATAACGAAAACGCCGCGGGCCTCCTGGCCCTCTACAAAGAGAATCGCCGCTTTGGGATAGGTTGCCGATGAAGAAATGGCGTCAAGGCGCTCGAGTGCAGGTCGAGGGAGGTCACAGAAAAGTTGCCGTTTCCGCATCGGACAAATCAGGCAGCTCTCAATGATTTGCAAACCGTAGGGACTCTTCATAGTTCCCGAGGCTGTATTATACGCATTTTCTTCTTTGCAATGGGGCGTATCCGGTAGGCGGTTGTGGGCCTCCCGGAAATCCTTCCCGAGCTTCCTCCAATCCCGTTCCCACACTGAGGGAGTCAAGTCTGCCTGTGACAATAGTCACACTAATGGGTGACCGGGGTCACCGCTCGGCTGGATTCTAGGGGGTCAAACTTCATGCATCGGGAGGTGCTTATGCTGGCTAACGACGAGGTTCTGAAGGTTCTGAAATTCGAGCTGGATTTCCTGGGGAAAGGCGGATATCGCAGGTCGCTCCTTACGCCGTGGCGCGCCCCGCTCGTTTTCGAGGACTCGCCTACTTGCGCTGCCTACTACCGGGAGCAAGGTGCACAACCCTGCAGCGAATGCCCGCTTATTGAGCTTGTTCCGCCCGAACTGAAGGGGAAAACGAGTCCGTGCCGCTATATTCCCCTGAACGCGCGGGGCGACACTCTGGATGGGTTTTACCACTGGGCGTATGAGCCAGAGATTGAGGATGCGCTGCGCGGCTGGCTTCTATCAACCATCCAGCGCCTCGAACAAAATAGAGAAAACAATGGTGGCCTTGGGACAGGTGGCGGATGTGGAAGCTTACAGGAGCGAGTATGACACACAGACGCAATGTCAGGATTTTCGCACTTTTGGGAGCGGTAATACTCACCCTCTTACCAGCCTTGCTTCCCCGCCGCGCTCGCGCCGCCTCGCCCGACGCGGCAGGCTATAGCGTCACGCAGGTATCCGGCGGCGGCACGATTGCCGGCAAGATTCTGTATAACGGGAAGCCAATCCGGCCAAAGCATTTCCCAGTGACACAAGATGTGTCCGTTTGTGGGAAGGCCAAAGAGATCTATCCCGCGAAAGTCGGGGAGGGAGGAGTGGCGGAGGCCGTGGTGTGGCTTGATGACATTACCAGCGGCAAGGCCTTCAATTTTCCAGAGCCTGCGTTGAATCAGAAAAATTGCGACTTTGCGCCGCACGTTCTCCTGATGCAACCCGGGACTTTAAAAGTGCTCAGTAGTGACGCAGCCTCGCACAACATTCATGTTTTTTCATCCGCAAACCGCGAGGTGAATCAAGTGATGCCGCCCCAGGGGAGTCCCGTTGAAGTTACGCTCGCGCGCCCAGACCAAGTCAAGATTTTGTGCGAAATCCATAAGTGGATGTCCGCATACATTTTCGTAGTCAAGAACCCCTACTACGTTCTGAGCGGCATGGGCGGCGCTTACGCGCTAAGCGATGTTCCAGCTGGCAAATACCACGTAAAAGTGTGGCAGGAATCTTTGGGTACACAGACACAAGAGGTCACGGTCGAGACCGGAAAAATGGTGACCATCAATTTCAACCTTGGATCGAAATGATTTGCCCCGGGATGAACTTCTACCTTTGATAAATCTATTCTTTGGGACGAGGAGGATACGGTGGTGAAGCCGTGTGTACCCAGCAGGTCAGTGCCCTGGCTCATAGCTGCAGGAACGGGAGTCTATGGAGTCTTGTTCCTCTTGTTCCTTTCCGTCGATACCGCGAGCGCACTCCCAAGTTTTGCGCGCCAGACCGGCTATACCTGTAACCGGTGCCATATCAATCCGGCAGAACTGACGGATGAAGGCCGAAAATTCAAGCTGAATGGATACACCCAAACGAACCTGACCCTGATCAGCACCCCTCCTGACCGGCAGAAGTCTGGGTTGGCTTTGCTGCCATTTCTTCCACTGTCTGCCTGGTTTGAAGTGTCGGACACTGGGCTTAACAAACCTCAGCCGAGCACCCAAAATTGGAATTTCAGCCTCCCGCAAGACGTTTCGCTCTTTCTCGCCGGAGGCTTTTCGAGCCATTCGGGCGGGTTCATCCAGGCCACCTACGATGCACAAAGTGACCATTTCAGTTGGGATAACACCGACATTCGGTATGCCCGGGGAAGGCTCCTTCACGGCAAAACTTGGGTCTACGGGCTGACGTTCAACAACAATCCGACGGTTGAAGATCTCTGGAACAGCACGCCCACCTGGGGATTCCCCTGGATCGGGCCGTCATCAGGTTCCGTTCCAACCCCTAGCGCTGCAGCGGTCGTGGACGGAACTCTTGCGCAGGACGTGGCCGGAGTGGGCGGGTATACGATGTGGAATGACCACCTCTACGCTGCCGCTGCGGTTTACCGTTCGGCGCACCTCGGACAGCCATTGCCCAATGCGGGGACCGCTTCCCAATTTAATATTCAAGGCGTCGCTCCCTATTGGCGGATTGCCTGGCAGCAAAGCTCCGGCAACAACTATCTCGAAGTCGGCGCCTACGGCATGTACGTATCCTCTACCCCCCAAGCCGTGGCGGGGTTGAGAAATAAGTACACCGATGTGGCCATGGACTGGCAATACGAGCGCACCGTGCCACAGTTGGCGAACGATATCATCACGTTTCACGGCACCTACATCCATGAAAGCTCCGACCTCGACGCCACGCTTGACACCGGCGGCGCTGCTTTCGCGCTACATCATCTGGACACGTTTCGAACCGACGTGATCTATCACGCCGGTTACCGCTATGCGCCCGGCGTTGGATATTTCCTCACCACCGGGACCGCAGATCCACTTCTTTACGCTCCAGGCTCGGTTAACGGCAGCCAGACTGGAAGTCCTCGCAGCAGCGGGGTGGTGGCCAATATTACATATTGGCCAGTAATGAACATCCGTCTGGCCGCTCAGTACACGCGCTACCTGAGTTTTAACGGCTCTGTATTTAACTACGATGGATCCGGTCGAAACGCCGCTGATAACAACTCCGTTTATATCCTAGTGGGCTTTGTCTTCTAACAGCGGACCAGCGGTGGATCTGATGCGATGGATGACCAATTCCGGAATCGTGTTGGCCTTTGCCGCCACTCCCGGGTTCGGCGGCGGAGAAGGGGCGTGTACGCGAGCGCCTCGCGGGGGTTGGGGCTCGTTTTGAATCGCCCTATCTCCTATCCCTTCGCTTGCTTGACGGGGTATATGGCAGCACCCCCCTAAAGTTGGCCCACCCTGCGGCGCTTCGCGCTCTAATTAACGGCAAAATTGGGTGTCACTGCGTTGAAACGCCCATCAACCCTCAATAAGAGCTCGCTAAAAGTACCGCACCTTGTGCGGGAAGCTGCGCACTTCGCAAATGATCATGAAATCAATTCCACTCGCTACTTGTTGTGATGGTCAGTCCGGATACTGCTCTCTAACGTTTTCAGCAAGTCGAGGTAGGCTTGCCCTGTTGGCGAGCCTGGGAGGCGTTCCGGCAATGATTCAAGAGGCTGTCCAAATACAGCAGCGGTGGAAAAATTCCTGATGCAGACCTCAACAGCTCCGCGAACTAAAAAGCTCCACTTGGGATCCACAAAAGAGGGGACTGAGACAAAGCGCTCGACCCTATCGAGCGTAACGGCATCTACGTCCTGATTCTGAATTGCTCTTTGCAACACATCAGCCACTTTTGGGTCATCGGGAGCACTAACAGGGATGTCCCATCTGAGTAGCTGATCCTGACCGAGCAGCACGACGCGTGTGTACCACTCGCCGCCCGTCGCGTATGGCCCCAACTTGACCACAAGCCCTTTCGCTGGCGAGTCCAAAACGTGTTGGATAACAATCCGTTCGTCATCACCACTCTTCTGACCGGTCAAGTAGTAACCGACAACCCCTAGCAGAGCAGTGAGAACTATTCCGCTTAAAGCGACAGTAGCTACTGAGAGAGGATTCCAAGCGAGTGGCTCGGAACCTTCAGACGTTCGCCGCTCGGACCATCGCTTGGCAAGATAGGCTGCAACTGCAAGGCTCGTGCCTATCAGCATCAAGACCGACAAAGCGGGATGCCCAGCACGAAAAGGTTCTGGTACTAGAACGGAGATCACAACGACGATGACCGCCAAGTTCACAATCGTCCGGTACCACTTCGGCGGCGGTTCGATGAAATCGTTCATGGATTCCTAGCGTCTTGAGGAGATAAGTCCAGTCCATCCAAGTCCGGCCGTAAAGGCTTGAAGACAGGTGTTCGCACCAGTGACTTCAACAGCGATAAACGCGCCGAAGCTAACGAAGATCGCGAGTTCGAGAACGTCACACCAGACGCTTCTACCGAGCAAGCGTTCAAGTAGCGGGCGGAGCCGCCAGAAGGTGATTCGGCTTCTCACTGAAAATCTCAGCCAAAGCGCGAGAGCGCCCATTGCGGAGCAGAAGCCAGGCGACCTGAATATGGCCTGCCAATTCATACGCCCCCACTCCGCCCCGATTCTTCTTTCCTCAATTTGATGCGCTCGACCTTTAACAAGGCATCACGTTCTAGCCTTCTTCTTTTCAGATCCAACCGCCGACCGCCTCGGGTGCGTCCTTTGAAATCGATCCATCATCGTCGCGCCGCCCTGGTCGCTTCGCAAAGCCTGTTTGGCTCTGTTAATTGTCGTGGTGCCGGCTTTGCTAATCCCTCGGATCTCCGAATAGGTGTATCTTTCGTGCACGAGCTGAAAAACTCGCCACCGTTGTGCGAACGTCTCGCACTCCTTCTTGCTGAAAAAGAA
>DASPYR010000027.1:0-4371 GCA_035636675.1 Rugosimonospora sp.
CAAGTAGCCGCTCATACGTTTCGATCCCGGTCGTTTCGTTTTTCACATTTCCTTTTTTTCCACGTCCGTACTCACTTGCGCCCTGCGCGGCGGTAAGCCTATGCTCTCGAATCATGGCCCAATCGCAATGTCCTTTGTGCAGCGGAACTGGCTGGCGCTTGGTAGAGCGGGTAGACGCGAATCAAAAGGCCGAGCGCGTTATCCAGCGGAAAGACGCCACCCCGGGAGCTTCGGTCAGACCGCCCAAACTCACTTGGGCGGTTCCCTGCGATTGTTCGCAAGCTGACCGCGCCATCCGCAGCTTGGCCCGCGCGCGCATACCGCGCCGTTACGAACACTGCGACTTCGAAAATTTCGAGACCGACGTTTGGGATGGCGGGCCAGAAGGGGCAGCATGGGATCGCAGCCTGGCGCAGGCCAAGCTCGTCGTACAGGCTTTCGCGCGGAATTACCCGGCTGGCGGAGAAACCGGTCTGCTGCTGATGGGCCCCTGCGGAGTGGGCAAGACGCACCTCGCCGTCGCCGCGCTTCGCGAATTGATGGTCCGCGGCCACGAAGCGCGTTTTTACGACTATCGCGAACTCCTGAAAGAGTTGCAAGCCAGCTACGATCCCGATCACCCCGTGAGTGAAATGGGCGTGCTGGAACCAGTACTGAAAGCGGAAGTTCTATTGATCGATGATATCGGGGCGAGCAAACCCTCTCCATGGGCTCTGGACACGATTGGGCACATTCTGAACAAGAGATACAATGAGAATCGCGTAACCCTGCTGACGACCAATTATCTGGACCGCGCCGAGAGCGAGCTGGCCATTTCGCCCGCAGCTTCGAACCACAAGATCACGGCACCGCGGGAAGAGACGCTCGTTGACCGTTTGGGTCAGCGTGTACGCTCGCGTCTTTACGAGATGTGCCGCACCGTTGAGGTTTTCGCGCCTGATTATCGGCGGGAGATTCGCCATGCCGGGCGCATTCGCTCCTGAATTCCAGGCCCGGCGAAGGATCACAGCACCCGCTGGTTTCATTGACATAGCCGAAAGAAGCCGGTATGATCGCGCCTGATAAACTCTTGTAGCGGAGTGGTTTTTCCTTCCTTGCTCTAGGCTCCATGAGCGGGATTCCGTAAGGAAGTGCGCCGCACGAACGGGGAAACTATTCCCTGGGAGGCCTGTAGGATGCTTGCCGATTACGACATGCCAGGCAGCGAGCCTTCCGGCGCGCCAGCGTCGTTTGCGGCTGCTCGAGCACCTGAGTCGGAGGTGCGCGCCTTGGCTGAGTCGAGCCCCGGGGTCGACTCGCAGACACACGGCCCGGAAAGTGATCTTTCCCCTGCGGCAGGCGAGACCTCGACGGCAAGCGGCTTGGCGAATACGTCGGATGGCGGATCTTCGGAAAGTAACCCCCCTTTGTTCTCCCAAGCGCCTGCTACCGAAACACCGGCTAGGACTGACGAATCGGCCGTGACGCCTTCGAGCGAAGAACTCAATCAATTAATGGACCAGTATGCGGCGCCCCAGCAGGCTCCTACGGAAGGAGAGATTGTCCAGGGCAGGGTCGTGGCGATCGCGGACGTTGGCGCTGTGGTGGATATTGGCGGCAAAACCGAGGCGCTGATTCCGGCAGGCGAATTCATGGAAGCCGATCAGCCCATTCGGCTCGATCCGGGACAAGATATCGAAGTTCAACTCACGGGGGAGCATAAGGACGGATACCTTGTCGTTTCCTACCAGCGCGCCCGCCGGCGCCGGGTGTGGGCCAATCTCGACAAGGCTTATCACGATAAGTCGACGCTCACCGGGCGCATCGTCGACCGCGTTAAGGGAGGCTTGGTTGTCGACGTAGGCGTGCGCGCCTTCCTGCCCGCCTCACAAGTTGATCTTCGGCCTGTACATGAGCTGGAAGACTGGAAGGATCGAGATATCGATGTCCGCGTTCTCAAGCTCAATCGAAAGCGCGGGAATGTGGTGGTCAGCCGCCGCGCAATTTTGGAAGATGAGCAGAAGCTGCAGCGGCAAAAATTGATGGAATCGATCACGGAAGGCCAGATCTTTCACGGAACCGTCAAGAGCATTACCAGTTACGGCGTATTCGTAGATATCGGCGGGGTCGATGGCCTGTTGCATGTCTCCGATCTTTCCTGGGGCCGCGTCACCAACCCGGTCGACGTGGTTCGGCCCGGCGATGAGTTAGACGTACAGGTGCTCAAGTTCGACCGCGAAAAAATGCGCGTCTCCCTGGGGCGGCGCCAATTGCTGCCGGATCCGTGGGTCGCGGTTCCGGAGCGATTTCCCGTGGGCGTTCGCGTCCAGGGCCGGGTCGTCGGCGTCGCGGATTATGGCGCCTTCGTGGAACTCGATTCGGGCGTTGAGGGTCTTGTGCACGTCTCCGAAATGAGCTGGTCGAAGCGCAAGCAGCACCCCTCCAAGCTAGTGCAAGTCGGAGACGCTGTAGAAGTCGTGGTCCTCGAGCTACATCCCGAGCAGAGGCGCATCTCACTGGGCATCAAGCAAGCCCAGCCCGACCCGTGGGTACAATTCGCGCAGAAATATCCGGTGGGCTCCCAAGTTATGGGAAGGGTCCGTAATCTCACGGATTTTGGCGCATTTGTAGAAATCGAGGAGGGCTTCGACGGGCTCATACACGTGAGCGATATCAGCTGGACAGGAAAAATAAAGGATCCCGCCGAAGCGTTGAAGAAGGGCGACACCGTACAGGCGAAGGTCCTGAAAATCGATCCCGTGCACCGGCGCGTTTCTTTGGGTATCAAGCAACTGAACGACATTTGGGCCAACTGGTTTACCTCTCACAAGATCAATGAGGTCGTTCGCGGCAGAGTTTCCCGCTTGACGACGTTTGGAGCGTTCGTCGAACTGGCGGATGGAATCGAAGGCTTATGTCACATCTCGGAAATCGAGGATCGTCGCGCGCGGGATAAGGAAAAACAGCCTCAGCGGCAGGGCGCTTCGGCTTCCGTCCTTGCGCCGGGCCGTGAGTACGAATTCAAGATTGTAAAAATCAATCCCGACCAGCACAAAATTGGCCTAAGTTATCGAGCGGCAGTGCGTCACGCCGAGCGGCGGGAAATGGAGGATTACAGATCGTCAAAATCATCACCGACGGCGACAATAGGAGACGCGATTCTGGCCAAACGCGAGAGTCTCTAGCCTTCGAAAGCTATGATAGTGTCGTTCGTGCGGCTTATCTTCTAGGTTAATTTATTCGGACAGCCTGGCGCCGAAACAGCTTGTGGCAGTTTTGGGTAATGATCCGAATTCTTCGATTATGGGGGAATTGACTGCGATGAATGACACGACCATGACCAAGGCCGATCTGGTCGAAGAGGTCATACGAGCCACCGAGTTGCCCCGCAAAGAATCCGAAGCGATTGTCGAGACCATCTTCGATTCCATCATCCAGGCATTGCAAACTGGGGACAAAATCGAGATCCGTGGCTTTGGCAGCTTCCGCACTCGCCAGCGTCGCGGCCGTGTGGGGCGGAATCCGAAGACGGGCGCCAAGGTAGAGGTTCCGCCTAAGCGCATCCCCTTTTTCAAGCCCAGCAAAGAACTTAAGGATTTCGTCAACGGCGAAACTGCGGCGGCGGCCGCTGCGGTTCCTCCCCATACGCCCCCGCAGTAATCTCCGTCATCATGGATTATCTCTGGACGCCCTGGCGGTACCGCTATATCGCCGCTGGCGTGAAAGACGAGCCGTGCATTTTTTGCGCCGCAGCGGAAGGGCGCGATGATGCCCAATCCCTGATCGTCTTGCGCGCCAGGAAAAATTTCGTGATCCTGAACCGCTACCCCTATACCTCGGGACACGTGATGGTGGTTCCTTATGCGCATCAGGCCACGCTTGCGGCTTCCGAGCCGGAAACTCTCGCGGAAATGATGGCGCTAGCGCAGCGGATCGAAAAAGCTCTTGCAAATCTTTATCGCCCTGACGGATACAATCTCGGAATGAACATCGGGCGGGCCGCGGGAGCCGGCATCGCCGGGCACTTGCATCTGCACGTTCTGCCGCGCTGGATCGGGGACACGAATTTCATGACCACGGTAGGTGAAACGCGAGTTCAGCCCGAGGAACTCACGACCACCTATGAGCGATTGCGCGGCGCCCTGAGCGCTTGAGCCGGGCGAGCACATAGCCTCATGGCTGCCTAGCCGCAGGCGCCTAGCGGAGCATTTTCTGCGTCATCGTGGTTTGCATACTCCCCTCGTCCCCGCCGCGCGTGTATGCTGAATCCATGATTGGGCTCGACCGCGAAATCAAGTTTGACCCCGTGCGGGCAGAAGAGTTCTTTGAAAGCTTGCCGGCGCGCCCCGCAATCGTTCTCATCGAGCCCCGTGAGGCGCTCGCAGGCGCACG
>DASPYR010000028.1:0-5593 GCA_035636675.1 Rugosimonospora sp.
CACCGCGTTGCCGTCGCCGTAGTTCGATACGACGTAGTAGGTACCCTCCGGCAGCAGCACCAATTCTCCGGTCGCGACGTCCCGGGCCATCGGCCGCTTGTCGCCTGGCTCGAACTGGCTGCCGGGATAGACGTCGAACGAGATCTGGCCTGCCGGAATCCGGCTGTCGCCGACGCGGCCTTCGAACCGCGCCCCGCCGGCCGCGATTTCGAAAATTTCCCGCACCGTGTCCGCGCGCAGCTGGACGCGCTTTGCGAGATTGGCGAGCCCGAAGCTGACGTCGACCACATATCCGCCGGGCGGAAGCACGAAAGTGGGCGAAGCCGCGCGGTCCTCCTTGATCACGCGGAACACGCCGTTCGCATCGGGCCTGTCCGCGTAGACGCGCCAATGCAGCGCGCCGGGGATCGCCGGCGGATCGCGCCCGAAGCGGGCGCTCACCATCAGCGCGACCTGACCGGGCGGAACGACGAGCGAGCTTTGCGCCGCCGGCGGCGGCGCAGGCGCGGCCGGAACCGCCCCCGCGGGCGGTGCCGCCACCGGCGGGGTGACTACGGTCGGCGAGCCGGGTGTCACCAGCCCGACCGCAGGCGGCGGCGCAGGCGAGCCGATCGGCGCGGGCGGCCGGGGCGGAGCAAACATAGGGTCGGTCGATTGGGCGGAGACTTCCTCCGGAATCAGTGCGGCAACAGCAAACAGCGCTGCGAACCACCAGCGGCAGCCGGCCGTCCCCTGTCCCCGCGCGACCATGTCCTGGGTTTATGGCTGCAATCTTGGCAATTTCAAGCCGGCCGGCCGTTTGTCAGCGCTCGTACGCTGTGCTAGGCGCACGCTCGCTCCCGCCGACGGCGCGAGCCGCCAGCTTGCGGGAAGCAACGGTTTTTTCCGCGCAATCGCGTTCGTGCAGGAGCGACGAGGCTGGACGAGCCGCGCGACGCACCCCCATCCGCGGAGCCGCACATGCCGGACGCCCTCGATCTGCTCAGGACGAGACGGTCGGTCAAGCCTGCCGATCTTAGCGCGCCGGGGCCGTCCCCGGCGGAAATCGACACCTTGCTCGCCATCGCCTCCCGCGTGCCCGATCACGGCAAGCTCGCTCCGTGGCGCTTCATCGTTTTTGCCGGAAACGCCGGGCGGAAGGCCGGCGAGAACATCGCCGCAGCGTATGAGGCCGACCACCCGCACGCCAAACCCGAAGAGGTCGCGTTCGAACGCCTGCGGCTCGCCCGAGCCCCGCTCGTCGTTGCGGTCGTGAGCCGGGCCGCGCCGCACGTGAAGATCCCGGAATGGGAGCAGGTGCTTTCGGCCGGCGCCGCTGCCATGAACCTCGTCAACGCGGTCTATGCGCTCGGCTATGCCGCGAGCTGGATCACGGAATGGTACGCCTATGATCGCCGCGTGCTCGCGGCGCTCGGTGTTTCGCCGCACGAGCGCATCGTCGGATTCGTGCATATCGGCACGCCGGTGCGGCCGACCGAGGAACGGCGGCGCCCCGCACTCGCCGAGATCGTGACGCGCTACGGAGCCTGAAGGGACCGCGCCAATGTTCTACGCCACGGACGTCAACGACCACGGGCTGCCGCATGATCCGTTCAAAGCCATCGTCGCGCCGCGGCCGATCGGATGGATCAGCTCGATCAGCGCCGATGGCGACGTCAATCTCGCTCCCTATTCGTATTTCAACGGGGTCTCGAGCCGGCCGCCGGTGGTTTGCTTCTCGAGCGAGGGCCGCAAGGATTCGGTGACTTTCATCGAGGAGACCGGGGAATTCGTCTGCAATCTCGCGACCTGGGATCTGCGGCTGGCCATGAACCTGACCTCGGCCCCGTTTCTCCGCGGCGTCGACGAATTGCGCGCGGCCGGCCTGACGCCTGCGCCGTGCCGGCTGGTGCGCCCGCCGCGCGTCGCCGAGGCCCCCTGCGCGATGGAATGCCGGGTGCTGCAGACAGTGTCTCTGCATTTTGCAGAGTTTTGACGCCCCTCAAGCCTTCCGTAATTTATTCGATTTTCTCCAGCACTTACAACAGCATCCACAACGCTATTGTTTCATATTCCGAGGCCGGTTAGTTTGAAAAACGAAACGTTGGTAGCCACGTTGGTACAAAGGACCCCCAATGCCCCTTCATCGCCTGACCGAAGCCGAAGCCCGCAACGCTCGGCCCCACGAAGATTCGAAGGCCACCCCCCACCCCCACGTTGGCCGAATCAAAAACCACCCGAGCTTTGGGCCGATCCGAATAAAACGACTGCGGCGGCGCTGGACCAAAATGTTGTGCGATGGGGGCGGACTCTATCTCCAAGTCAGCCCAGGCGATGGTGATGACTCGATCCGAAAGTCCTGGGTTTTCCGTTACGCCATGCCCGAGAAGGTCATCAGCAAAAACGGCCGACAACGCCAACGTGAACGGCAGCTTGGTCTCGGCCCCCTGCGCACTGTCACCCTGGCCGAAGCCCGAGATAAAGCGATGTCCTGCCGGAAACTGCTATTGGAGGGCACCGATCCTTTGCTGGCACTTCGTCTGAATCGCGCCACGAATATCAAGGCCACAATGGTGATGAGTTTTGACGCCGCCCGAGATGAATATGTCAAAGACCAGGGCGACCAATGGCATCCGAGACACGCCCAGCAATTTATCAAGACGTTGCAGGATTATGTGACGCCGGTATTTGGCAAGTTCCCGGTGAGTGCGGTGAATGAGGAATTGGTCGTCAGAGCACTGCGACCGATCTGGAAAACGAAGACCGTCACAGCTTCCAGAGTGCGGGGGAGAATCGAAGCAATCCTGGACTGGGCCAAAGTTCAAAAAATGCGAGATGGCGAGAACCCTGCACGATGGAAAGGACACCTCGATCACGTCTTCGCCCGAGAAACTGAGATTCGTCCTGTCAAACATATGGCCGCGCTTCCCTTCCAGGACATCCCGACGTTCATGGCAACACTGCGGGAAGAATCGGCACTATCCGCCAAGGCCATTCAATTTCAAATTCTGACGGCGACTCGGAGTGGGGAAGTGATCCAGGCGACGTGGGCCGAGGTTGATTTTGATAACCGGGTCTGGACCATCCCCGCCGAACACACCAAACGGAAGCGAGAGCATAAAGTCCCGTTGAGTGATGCCGCCATGACCGTGCTGAATAATCTCAAACGGTCCTCTGAGCGCATATTCCCGATCAGCGACGCCACAATGATGAAATTCCTGAAGCGAGGATTTCCCCAGTTGCATATAACGATCCATGGAACCGCCCGGAGTTCGTTTCGAGATTGGGCGGCCGAGACCACGGATTTTTCGGGGGAGGTCTGTGAGGCAGCTTTGGCCCACTCCATCCGCAACCGGGTTGAGGCTGCATATCGTCGGGGAGATCTATTCGAGAAACGCCGCCGCCTGATGGATGCCTGGGCCCATTATTGCGCGGGGCAGACCGAGGCGACCGGGGGGAACGTCATCCGGTTTGCGGCGGGGAAGGGATAATCGCCCATCCTATCCTTTGTCCTGGCCCATTCCCCAAACCGCCCTACACGCCCCATCAGCCCCACGGCAACCCTCCATGTTCGCCTTGCCGTTCCCGATTCGCACCTCGTCTAGGCCCTGTGGAAAAAGCCCGATCCTTCCCTGCCCCCGATCCGCCCCAAGCCGCCCCGAACCGCCCTCCCAACGCTCTAGGACGCTCACCCAGGCCGATCCCAGACCCGGCTACGCCGCCCTCCCCCACGCCTGTGCGGAGCCGTCGATGACTCGGCTTGGCTGTCGAACTCAAGCTCGCCGAGTCTTTCGGCAGGGGAATGGGATAAACCCCACTTCCAGCACACTCCCCAATATTTCTCTCCAATTTGCCGGTGCTCAAGGCATGTGCATGCACCACCCGTGAGACGTTCCTTGGCAACATTCCCCGGAAGTGCCAGAAATGCGGCCATAGCCATCCGGTCATTGGCGTCCGGCATCATGGCAACACCGAGGGATATGCGAAGCCATAGTGGCCGGGCCGCAATACCCCCACGCTTTCGCCGCACTGCCGTGGAACGATTCCGACTCTCGGGTGTTCGGGTTGGATTGGGGATGTCAGTGGGGAGTGATTTCCGTTGAGTGCCGACCTGTATCGAGCCTACGCCCATGAATGCCTACATTTTGCCAGCGGAATGGAAACGCCAAGCTGCAAGGCTGTGTTGCTCCAAATGGCGAATGCATGGCTCCGACTGGCCCAGCAAGCCGAGAAGAACGCCGGTCATCAGCCGGTCACTATCGAAGACAAGAACGAGCTTAGGGGCGATGCTCTATTGGACCCCCCGGCGACCGTAACCGCTAACTCACGGTTGGTCACCGTCACTCCCCAACACCAAACGAAATGCGATACACAATGGGAATGCCGGTCTAATCCGTGGTTGCCCGAATAGTTCCCATGGTGCGGTCGGGGAGATGGGGCGGCTTTCGTGTTAGGCCTTCGGCAACATTTACAACTTAGCCTCTTCACGGCTTGAGAGTCTTGCGTTGCCCCTAGAATGAATCCTGAGTGTAGACAAGTTCGGGGATATCAAATGCTCAACAATACCAACCCGGCAGTGTTGCATTGCTTGGAGAAGGCGGCTGAATGCGACCGCCATGCCCGGAAAGCCAAGGATTCTCACGGCCAAGAAATGTATAGGCGGTTGGCAGAGAATTGGCGGTTCTTATCGGAAAATCATCAGCACATCGCTCGCATGGAATCGTTTTTGGCGGGCAACAGTGGACTTGAACTAGCAAGTCGGCATGAAGAATAGAAATAGATTACAGAGGCAGTCACTCTTTGACGATCCGCATAGTCTCAGTGCCACAGGTCTCGCAATGGTAGGTCACTTCGACTCTGCCGTCCGTGAACATCACCTTGTTTTTGTCCAAGACTATCATCGGCGTTCGGCACCCAGGGCAGTTGGGAGCCGTGGATGCATCGCGGCGTTGATAAACATTCTGGCTGGACACGCTGGCCTCCGCAGAGAAGAAACCCGGAGTGGTGCCAGTTCGTTCCAGTTTTCAGATTGCCGCTATTTGCCAATGACTTGGCCTTACAGTTGCATGGTCGCAGGGAACAAGTTTTCTTTCCCCACAGCGCCACATCCACAAAACAGGTGGCTTTCGCAATATCAGGCTTTCCGCCATAACGGCAGGCCCCGAGCGGTCTCTCCCCAGCAGCAGCGAGCAAAGGGGATAGGTTTCGGGCCATGATCCCGAGCCCTATGGAAATCGATTACTGGCGCACCCGGACAAGAGTGGAAGAGGCGATGAAGGATTATGCCTTCCTGCGCCTGACCTGTGCCTGCGGTCGAATTACGGATTATCCCTTCACCCTGCTACTCCAACGCAGGGGAGTCACTCGGGACACCTTCGTTGGCAATATTCGATTTCGATGTAAGAAGTGGTGGAGGCAAGGAACTCAAGATAGGCGTCAATTCTCAAACTGCGCACAGGGACACTTGAAGCCCAGATGACGAACAAAAGCATAGTTCACGGAAGAGCAGATTATCGGGAGTTTGGGCGAGCAGGACGCTGGGACGATGGATGCCTGTCCCTCACACATCTATCACCTGCTTCCACCGCTTCTCTACCGTAGTGAGCCATGGCGT
>DASPYR010000029.1:0-5385 GCA_035636675.1 Rugosimonospora sp.
AGGATTGAACCTAAATCAGTGGCGCAATCTTGGGCAGACTACTGCGCCTTAGACCACACCCCCAAGCAGGAGTTCAACCCGACTCGTACAGCGCCGATGCCACAGGATCGCGGGGACCGTGGAGATCGCGGACCCCGGTAACTCGCGTTGGTCTGAGCGGCTGCGCCTTAGGGTGCTCGTTCGATCATGATCCCCTTATCCAGCAGGGCGGCAGTGAGGGACGGCGACGTAGCAGAAGGACTGCGAACCGCAGTTAGCTTGCGCCCGCTGCGGTCCGGCAGTCAGTAGCTGCAGGTTCATCCCCTAACGGGGATCTTGACAGGATTGGCGAGCTTGAACTTCAGGCGAGTCTCGGCAGGGAACGTGATGTCCTTTTTGCCCGAAGGACCAATCGAGTTGGTTTTCAGCGCATAGGATTTCCCCTGGATTTCGACCGAGGCAAGAGCCACGGTCAATTCCGCCGGACCCTTCTTCTTGGCAGCAAGGACGCGGCCGGTTACGTGAGCGCCCTTGGGAATCACGATCTTTCCTCCCACCTTGACGGGTGTGGAGAGGCTCGCGGCAAAGGAATCACCCGCATGGTTCTTGTTGCTGGCGAGCGTTTGACCGATCGTCGCACTGAGAGACGTACCTTTCGGCACGGTGACGAGCATGGTCGCCGGGGTCACCTTGCTTGAGTCGGTGACCGACTTTGCTGGCTCGGCCTGCTTTGCTTGCTTTGCGGGCGCGGCTTTCTTGGCTCGGGCGGTGGCTTGGCCCTGTTTGGTGGGCTGGTTCGAGCAACCTGCCAGAGTCAAGAGGCCTGCAGCTACCACTGGAAGCCAAAGCTTGCGACGGACCTGAGAATTCAACATGGCACGCCTCCAATCCCTTGTGTAAATCGTACCAGTCCGCGAGACGCAATTCGCGCACTCTTGCGCTGTGTTGCGTTAACGGCACGGGTCGGAGTTCCGGGAAGACATGCTGTCCGAAACCTGTCCTATAGGACAGGGAAGGGAGACCTACCGAATCCTGCCTAAAGTGCCTGGAAGCGGAAGCTCAACCAAATTACCGTTCGAGGAAGCGGGCTCTCACCCCAACTCCCGAGAAACGAGATTTTCGAAATATGGCAGCGGCCTCACACCGAGAGTCTGCCGGGCATCAGTACAGGCTTTACGAGTCCGAGGCGCTCAGTCGGGTTGGTGCGATTGACAGGGGGCGTGAATAGGCGCGTAGGTTCGTGCGCTAAAATGGCGTCATCGAACGGATCTTATCGGTTCTGTATTAGGCCTCTTATCAATTGTGCCCGTCGCGCCACCTTGTCATTGACCCGAGCGATGATTTCCCTCGTGCGGATGTTCATCGCGAAGCACTCGTTGGTGGTTTGGTTTCCCCGTTCTTCTAAAACCGGGCGCACATGTAGAGTCCCGTGGACACGGGTTAAACAGCGCACCGAAGCATCAGGCAATCTCTCAAAAATGTCATAGTCCCGTTCCATGGTTTACCTCACTCTGGACATCAACTGTACTCCTGAAGGAAGGATAAAGCGAGCACAGATGCTCCAGAGGCAAGTCCCGACAATGGGCTTCTCGGTAATAGGATTCGGAGGGCGGCTGCTACTGATTAACGATCCTGTTAGCACCGGGAACAACTGGCCGGGATTGAACGATTTGGGGGAACTGACGCACGGGCGAAAAAAGGGAGGCGGATTTCCGCCTCCCTTCCCGTTGTGTAACTGCGTGGCCTCGCCGTTCTTGTTATTGTGCGCTTGCTTCTTTCCGCTGTTTCTCGCGCTGCTCGCGAAGGATGGCCTTGCGCGAGAGGCGAATCTTATTGCCCTCGATGGCCAAAACCTTCACCAGCACCTGGTCGCCGAGCTTCAGCTCGTCACGCACATCGCGAATGCGCTGTTCGGCGATTTCGCTGATGTGCAGCAATCCATCGGTGCCGGGGAAAAGCTCCACGAAAGCGCCAAAATCGGCCAGCCGGACGACTCTGCCAAGATATGTCTTGCCCACCTCCGCCGTCGCCGTAACTTCGCGGATCATGCGCAGCGCCGATTCGGCCGAGCCTCCGTCGGCAGCGAAGACGTGCACTTTGCCATCGTCCATGACGTCGATCTTCACGCCCGTGGCCTCGATGATGGAGCGAATCTTTTTTCCGCCCGGGCCGATCAGATCGCGAATCTTGTCGGTGGGAATGGTCAATTGGAATAGCCGGGGAGCATACGGCGACATGGTCCCGCGGTGCTCGGTGAGTGTGCGGTCCATAATGTCGAGAATTTCGAGTCGCGCCTTGCGGGCTTGCTCCAGCGCCTGCCGCATCACCCCGACGCTCACTCCCCCGACCTTGATGTCCATCTGTAGCGCCGTAATTCCGGCTCGCGTGCCCGCTACCTTGAAATCCATATCGCCGTAATGGTCCTCAGCGCCGGCGATGTCGGTCAGCACGGCCGTCTTGTCTCCCTCGATCACCAGGCCCATGGCGATTCCTGCGCACGCGGAACGCAGCGGCACTCCTGCATCCATGAGCGCCAGCGAACCGCCGCAAACAGTGGCCATCGACGACGAACCATTGGATTCCAAAATGTCCGACACAAGCCGCATGGCGTAGGGAAAATCAGCTTCGGGGGGAAGTAAGTTGAGCAATGCCCGTTCCGCCAGCGCTCCGTGACCAATCTCGCGCCGTCCCGGCCCGCGCAGAAACTTGACTTCGCCCACCGAAAACGGCGGGAAATTGTAGTGCAGCATGAAGCGCTTGAACGCTTCCTCCTCGAAAAGCAGGTCCAGCCGCTGCATGTCCTCCTTGGTGCCGAGCGTCAAGGTAGCCAACGCTTGCGTCTCGCCCCGCGTGAAAAGCGCCGAGCCATGCACCCGAGGCAGCAATCCCACCTCGCAGGAGATCGGCCGAATCTGATCGAACGCTCGCCCATCCGGGCGGCGGTGGCGGTGGAGCACGTCGTCGCGGAAAAATTTCTCTCGCAGACGTTCAAACGCCCGTTCCGCCTCTTTCCGTAACTCCTCTTCCTCTTCCGGAATTGTGGCCAGCACTTCTTCCTTCAGTTCGTCCACGCGCCGGTAGCTTTCTTTTTTCGGATACTTGGCGGTGTCCAGTGCGTCGTGCAATCTTTCGCCAAAGCGCTTCTCGACGTCTCTCATCACTTTTTCGTTGAAAACCAGCGGCGGGACGACCACTTTGTTCGGCCGGACCCGATCGTGCAGTTCGCGTATGGCCGCAATGATGCGGCGAATTTGGTCGTGACCGAAGCTGAGCGCGTCCGCGATGGTGTCTTCGGAAACCTCCAGCCCTCCGGCCTCAATCATGACAATCGCATCTTCGCTTCCCGCGACGACAATATTGAGCAGGCTCGTTTTCTGCTCGGCCGTGGTTGGATTGGCCACCAACTGGCCCTCCAGCAATCCCACGCGCACGGCGGCGATCGGCTTGTCAAACGGCAGGTCCGAGATAAAGGCCGCCGCCGATGCGCCGGTAACGGCGATCACGTCGGGATCATTTTCGCTGTCGGCGGATAGGACCAAACCGACGATCTGTGTTTCGTTACGCCATGACTCCGGAAAAAGAGGCCGGAGCGGGCGGTCGATCAAGCGTGAAATGAGGATCTCGCGCTCGGAGGGACGGCCCTCTCGCTTGAAAAAGCCGCCGGGAATCTTGCCCGCCGAATAGGTGTACTCGCGGTAATCGACGGTAAGAGGCAAGAAGTCACGGTCGTTCGGATGCGACTCCATGCACGCGGTGACCAGCAGTTGTGTGTCTCCATACTTCACCAGAACGGCTCCATTCGCCTGCTTGGCTAATTTCCCCGTTTCCAGCGTCAGCGGGCGCCCGCCGACTTCAACTTGTACTTGATGTGGAGCAGATTGCGACATAACTTCAATTCCTTTCGCCGCGTCAAAGGCGGCTGTCCATGCTTTGGATAAGTGGATTTCCCTGCCGGAGAGAAACCGAAGAACTTGCGAGGAGCGCGAAACGCGGCAAAACCTGCGAACCAGTAAACCCGCTAGCGAAGCGATTTGCCTCGAATGCCGCTTCGCGGGACGCCAGAAATGTCTGAGGAAGCAGTCAAGCTACTTTCGCAGACTCAATCGTTCGACAATCTCGCGGTACCGATCGGGATCACGACGATTCAGATAATCCAGCAGACGCCTGCGCCTGTTCACCATCATGATCAGGCCGCGGCGTGAGGCATGATCCTTCATGTGCGACTTGAGATGCGATGTCAGATAGTTGATCCGTTCACTGAGCAATGCGATTTGTACTTCGGGTGACCCGGTGTCTTTCGGATGGCTTCGGTATTGCTCAATCAACGCTGACTTTGCTTCTCTCAAGTCTTTCTCCGCCGTTCCCTACGCTCTCTTTTTCTGTTCTCTTCGACCCGTTTAGGGTACCACACGCACCGCTCCCCGCCTAAGGGGATTTTGGGATATCTGGACTCCTGAATCGCAGAAATCTCCTACGCTGCCGGGAGTTCGCACCGCGAAATAGCCTTTCGGACGGCTGAAACACAGCGACAAACGCGTTTTCGATGGATTCGGACAGCTAGTGCCGTTCCAAACTTGTTGCTACGAATTTCAGCCGGCGCCGAACCGGGTCGGCTCGGTGCCAGCCAGGAAGCGAGGCGCTGTTTGCGATAGCGCCCCCTGGTCCCGATTTCAAGTAACGTTCTCGTCCGCCCCTCCGGCCATTTGGTCAAAATAGTTGTAACGGCGCTAGACAGAACGGCGGCCGATCAGCGACAAAAACTCCTCGCGTGTCTGCTGATTCTCTCGAAAGGCGCCCAGCATGGCGCTGGTGATCGTCTCGGTGCGATATTTTTCCACGCCGCGCATGACCATGCACAAATGCCGCGCCTCGATCACCACGCCCACGCCCAGCGGCTGAATCACTTTCTGAATGGCTTGCGCGATCTGGTTCGTCAGCCGCTCCTGAATCTGCAGCCGCCGCGAGAACATATTCACCAGCCGGGGAATTTTCGATAGGCCGACCACGCGTTTATCGGGAAGATAGGCAACGTGGCATTTTCCAAAAAAAGGAAGGATGTGGTGTTCGCACAAGCTGAAAAGATCAATATCCTTGACCACCACCATCTGGTCGTAGCAAACCGAAAACATCGCCCCGTTCAAGACTTTTTCCGGGTCCTGATGGTAACCGCTGGTCAAATAACGCAGCGCGCGTTCAAAGCGCTCCGGGGTGCGCCGCAGGCCTTCACGGGCCGGATCCTCGCCGATACGCGAGAGCATCACGCGCACCAGATCGGCGATGCTCTCTCCTTTGCCTTGCTGGAGCTCATCATTCAGCTTGAGCTCTTCGGTCTTCTTCGGCGAATCAGTCATGTTCATCCCCATTCCGCTGGCCTGCGTACTCGAAACTGTTACGGCCAGTCTCTTC
>DASPYR010000030.1:0-21577 GCA_035636675.1 Rugosimonospora sp.
GCCGTTTTTCAGCGGGTACCGGCCGCAATTTTATTTTCGGACCACGGACGTGACCGGGGACGTGAAGCTGCCTTCGGGAGTGGAGATGGTCATGCCGGGAGACAACGTATCGGCGGAGATTTCGCTGATCACGCCGGTGGCTCTGGAACGCGGGCTGCGCTTCGCCATCCGCGAAGGCGGCCACACCGTGGGCGCGGGCGCCGTCACCGAAATCATCGAGTAAACCCATAAAGAGGCCGGCTGAATGCGCGAAATCATTACCTTGCAATGCAACGATTGTAAGAACCGGAATTACACGACCACCAAGAACAAAAAGAAGCATGCCGACCGGATGGAGACAAAGAAATTTTGCAATACGTGTAGAAAACATACCGCCCACCGTGAAGTGAAATGAGCAGAGTGCTGCTAATGGCGCAGCCCTGGTTTTGCTACATCGCGCGATGCCATGACGACTCGTTGTACGTGGGAATCGCGCAGAATTTGGAAGAGCGAATTAGGCGGCACAATTCCGGCACAGGTGCAGAGTTTACGGCGAAACGAAGACCAGTTGAGTTGCTCTGGAGCAAGCAGTTTGGAGATTCTCAGGCGGCGCGGCGGAGAGAGAAAGAGATCAAGGGCTGGAACAAACAGAAGAAGCTTTCTCTAATTGCTGCGGGTGGAGTAGCCGGGAAAGCTAACGCTAAGCGGGAACACGCTTGCGTTGCTGAAGCACATTGAATGCTGTAGACCGCCGGCTTGCCCTGAGAGGCGCGTAGCGACTCGAAGGGTCGACAAGATGAAAGCGGCTGAGCCGGAGGCGCACTACCGGGTAAACCCTTCACAGCCGCTGAGGCGGCTGTTCAGGGTAAAGGGGAGTAGGTTCAACGGTAGACCGCCGGTCTCCAAAACCGGATGTGGGGGTTCGAATCCCTCCTCCCCTGCCAGACCGGAAGTAGGAAACCGAGGATCGATGGCGTTACAGGCGGAACGATTGAAAAGCCAGGCCATGTCGGGTGAGGTCCCGGAATCGCGCGGACGCGCGCTTTGGGACCGCTTGATGCAATACCCCAAGCGCTGGGGCGAGTTTCTGCACGAGGTGCGCGTGGAGCTGCGCCAAGTCACTTGGCCCACGCGGCATGAAGTGGTGGTCACGACGTTTGTGGTGATTGTCGCAGTCGCTTTTTTTGGAGTTTTCTTTTTCGGCGTGGATAGCACGGTAGGCTGGGTGCTTAATCGCGTGTTCAATATTTTCAAGCACTGAGGCGTGGCGTGTCGATGGCCAAGCAGTGGTACATCATCCATACCTATTCAGGCTTCGAGAAAAAGGTCAAAGAGAGCCTGGAAGGACGCGTGGCCGCATTTGGTTTGGGTGAGCGCATCGGCCGCGTGATGATTCCTACGGAGGACGTCATGGAGGTGCGCGGCGGCAAAAAAATCGTTTCGCCGCGAATGTTTTATCCCGGTTACGTCCTGGTGGAAATGGAAATGGACGACGACACCTGGCATGTGGTGCGCTCCACGCCTCGCGTCACCGGATTTGTTGGTTCGGGGCAGACGCCCTCGCCGCTCAGCGAACAGGAGGTCGAGAATATCCTCCATCGCGTCACCACCTCGGCCGAGAAGCCCAAACCCAAGCTGGTTTTCGAGCGCAACGAGCAAGTTCGCATCGTGGATGGCCCGTTCGCCAATTTCACCGGGCAGATAGAAGAGGTCAATGCAGACCGCAGCACGCTGAAGGTTTACGTGACGATTTTTGGGCGCTCGACTCCGGTCGAACTGGACTTTGCCCAAGTGGAAAAAATCACCTAGGGAATATTCCCTGGATCGCAGGTAAGGGAAAAAAATGGCCAAGAAAGTTCAAGCCATGGTCAAGCTGCAGTTGCCGGCGGCCAAGGCTACGCCCGCGCCGCCCGTTGGCACCGCACTGGGGCCTCAGGGCGTCAACATCATGGAGTTTTGCAAGCAATTCAATGCCAAGACGAACAAAGAGCCCGAGGGAATGATCATCCCCGTGCTGGTTACGATTTTCAGCGATCGCAGCTTCACCTTCATCACCAAGACGCCCCCCGCATCGGAATTGCTCAAGCGCGCGGCGGGAATTGTCAAAGGCTCGGCGGAACCGAACCGCACCAAAGTCGGCAAGGTAACGCGAAAGCAAGTGGAAGACATTGCGCGCACCAAGCTGGTGGACTTGAACACCTCGAATCTCGAATCCGCTGTTCGCACCGTTATGGGTACGGCGCGCAATATGGGACTCGAGGTGGAAGGCTGAGGGAGAGATCATGCCGCGAAGAGCCGGAAAAAATATGGTCAATGCGCGAAAGAAGGTCGAGGCCCGGCCTTATAAATTGGGCGAGGCTGCCGAAACCGTGAAACAAGCCCATTTCGCGAAATTCGACGAGACGGTGGAGTTGGTTATCAACCTCGGCGTGGATCCGAAACACTCCGACCAGATGGTGCGCGGCACGGTCGTATTGCCCAACGGTCTGGGCAAGTCCAAGCGCGTGCTGGTGATTGCCAGCGGCGAAAAGATTCGCGAGGCGCAGGAGGCGGGAGCGGATTTCGTCGGCGGCGATGACATGGTGCAAAAAATTCAGGAGGGCTGGACCGATTTCGACGCCGTAATCGCCACCCCGGATATGATGAGGTCCGCTGGGCGTCTCGGCAAAGTTTTGGGTCCTCGCGGCCTTATGCCCAATCCAAAAACGGGCACGGTTACTTTTGAAGTCGCTAACGCCGTGAAGGAGATCAAGGCCGGCAAGGTGGAGTTCCGCGTGGATAAGACGGGCATCATTCACTCCCCCATCGGCAAGGTGAGTTTTGAGGGCGCAAAACTTGCGGAAAATGCACAGGCTTTGCTCGCCGCGGTCATCAAAGCCAAGCCCGCAGCTGCAAAGGGACGCTACGTCAAGAAAATCACTTTGACCTCCACGATGGGTCCGGGCATTGCCATTGACCTGGCGGAGGCGGAAGCGGCCATGGCCACCGCCGCCTAGGTGCGGGAGAGATTCAGATGAAAAAGCGCAGCGAGAAAAAGGAAGACGTCGAAAAGCTGAAAAGCGACTTGGCCAGAGTCTCCACGGTGATTCTTACTACGTTCCAGGGCATCACCGTGGCGCAGGATACGCAGCTTCGCCGGGCGGTGCAGGGCGCGGGGGGGAAGTACCGCGTCGTGAAGAATACCCTCGCCGAACAAGCGGGAGCGGGAACGTCAGCCGAGAGCATGCTCAAAGGCCTTTCGGGAACCAACTCCATTTCTTACAGCACGGATCCGGTGTCGTTGGCGAAGGTTCTCACGAAAGTTGCCAAAGATGTCCCGGC
Organism: Rugosimonospora sp.; assembly: GCA_035636675.1. Lineage (GTDB taxonomy): Bacteria > Acidobacteriota > Terriglobia > Acidiferrales > UBA7541 > Palsa-189. The sequence continues at coordinate 3,301 of DASPYR010000030.1, forward strand.
ATTTCGCTTTAAGGCGGGCGTGGTCGAGGGCCGCGTCTTATCTATCGCCGAAATTCAGCAATTGGCTCTTCTGCCCTCAAAGGAAGAGCTGATTGGCAGGATCATGTTCTTGCTGCAGGCACCTGCGCGGCGCAGTGCCAGCGCTCTTGCCGGAGTGAACCGGAATCTGGCTGTGACGGTGCAGGAAGCAGTCAAGGCGGAAAAATTCGCACACTAGCGAGAGGAGAACGAGGCAATGGCTAGCAAAGTGGAGTCGATCCTGGAAGAGATCAAGGGGCTTACGCTGCTCGAGGCGGCCGACTTGGTCAAGAAAATGGAGGAGGCTTTTGGCGTGTCTGCTGCGGCCGCCGCGCCAGTGGTCGTGGCCGGTGGAGGCGCTGCGCCGGGAGCCGCGCCGGCCGAGGAGAAGACGGAGTTCTCGGTGGTGCTCACCGAGGTGGGCGCCAACAAGATCAATGTCATTAAAGCTGTCCGCGAGGTGACCAGCCTGGGCTTGAAGGAAGCCAAAGACCTCGTCGATGGCGCGCCCAAGCCGATCAAAGAGGGCGTCAACAAGGATGAAGCCGCTGCCATCAAGAAGAAATTTGAAGACGCCGGCGCCAAAGTAGAAGTCAAGTAAACGGCGAGCGCCCGAGCGGCGCGCAAAGGAATTCGTACGAAGCCGAATTCTTGGGAATTTGAACTTCGATCCTGTCCAATCCGGACCGTAGGCGGAAGTGTAGGCGCCGCCGTGCGTTCCGTCCTGACCCTTTTGGGTACCGTGAGGTAATAGCATGGAGAATGGAAATCATCGCAACGGAAATAATGCCGTTCGGGAGCGCGAGCGCCTGGATTTTTCCAAGATCAAGAGTTCGATCCAGATTCCGAACCTGATCGAAGTCCAGCGACTCTCTTATCAACGCTTCCTGCAAATGGATTTGCTGCCTTCGGAGCGCGAAGACACCGGCTTGCAATCGGTTTTCACGTCGGTATTCCCGATCCAGGATTTTCGAGGGCTCTCGCAACTGGACTTTGTCGATTACTCCATTGGAAATTGGGAATGCAAATGCGGCAACCTTAAAGGGCTGCACCATCTGCGCGCCACCTGCCGCAATTGCGGCGCTTCGGTGGTCACCAATCCTTATCAGACCGGCGACGTGATTTGCTCGAAGTGCGGCACCTTCAACAAGAACACGCCGACCTTCTGCAATAAGTGCGGCGATCCCGTCGCCATGCAGCTCAAATACGACGTAAATGAGTGCCAGGAACGCGGCATGACTTACGCCGCCCCGCTCAAGGTCACCATCCGCTTGACCATCTACGATAAGGACCCGGACACAGGCGCGAAAAATGTCCGCGACATCAAAGAACAGGAAGTTTTCTTCGGCGATATTCCGCTGATGACCGACAATGGCACCTTCATCATCAACGGAACCGAACGCGTCATTGTCAGCCAGCTCCACCGTTCGCCCGGCGTCTTCTACGAGACCGCCAACAATCGCACTTATTTCCTGGGAAAGATCATCCCCTATCGGGGCTCCTGGGTGGAGTTCGAATACGACACCAAGAACGTTCTCTACGTACGCATCGACCGCAAGCGCAAGTTCCTTGGCTCCATCTTCCTGCGCGCGCTGGGCATGAAGTCCAATGAAGAGATCCTGCGCACGTTTTTCCAGGTTGAGCGCGTTACCCTGCGCGACAGCGAATATTATTGGAACCTCTCGGAAGGCGTGATCGATCGCAAGCTTTCGCACGAGATCAAAGCCCCCCGTTCGGAAGAAGTATTGATCGCGGCACACCGCAGAATTACCGAGCCGGTCTACAAGGAGTTGGTAAAGGCCAAAATCGCTCAGGTGCGTGTCTCACTCGGCGACCTGGAAGGCGCCTTCACCGTCGCTGATCTGGTCAATCGCCAGACGGGCGAGGTGCTGCTCGAGGCCAATAGGCCGCTGACACCGGAGATCTGGGCAGCTCTGCCGGAAGCCGGCATCACCGGTGTGGATATCTTCTTTCCGGATCGCGATGATACCGGCGTGGTCGTCACGCGCACGCTCGACAAGGACTCCATTCGCTCTTCGCGCGAGGCGCTTATTGAGATCTATCGCAAGCTGCGTCCCGGCGACCCGCCCACGCTGGAGACCGCTACCGCGCTTTTCAACGGCATGTTCTTTGATCCGCGCAAATACGATTTCAGCAAAGTCGGCCGGCTCAAATTCAATATCAAGCTTGGCTTGGAGACCCCGCTCGAGACGCGCACGCTTGATTCCACGGATTTTGTGGCCGCCATCCGTTATCTGCTCAAGCTGCGCAAGAACATCGGCACCGTCGACGACATCGATCATCTGGGTAATCGCCGCGTACGTGCCGTCGGCGAGCTACTGGAAAACCAGTTCCGCATCGGGCTCGTTCGCATGGAGCGCGCCATCAAAGAGAAGATGTCCGTTTACCAGGAAATGTCCACGGCCATGCCTCATGACCTGGTGAACGCGAAGCCGGTCATGGCCGCGATTCGCGAATTCTTCGGCAGTTCACAACTTTCGCAGTTCATGGACCAGACCAATCCGCTGAGTGAAATCACTCACAAGCGCCGCTTGTCCGCCTTAGGTCCCGGGGGGCTCTCCCGGGAGCGCGCCGGGTTTGAGGTCCGCGACGTCCATCCCACCCACTACGGCCGTATCTGCCCTATCGAGACGCCGGAAGGCCCGAATATTGGCTTGATCAGCTCGCTTTCCTGCTATGCGCGCATCAACGAGTTCGGATTTATCGAATCGCCCTACCGCAAGGTACGGGGCGGCCGCGTGGTGGATTACGTGCAAGTAGTCAACTCGGGAGACAGCGAATTCAAAGCCGGTGAAATCATCGAGCGCGACAAAGTGGATGCCGTAAACGAAGAACTCAAGCGGCGCCGTGTCACCGCAGAGCCCTACTGCTTCTATCTCTCGGCCTGGGAGGAAGACCGCTACGTCGTCGCCCAGGCGAACGTGCCTCTCGATGAGCGCGGCCGTATCACCACGGAACTGGTCAATTGCCGTCAGGCCGGCAACTTCGTCCTCAAGCAGCGCGAAGAGGTCGATTACATAGACGTTTCGCCCAAGCAGCTCGTCTCCGTTGCCGCCAGCCTAATTCCATTCCTCGAAAACGATGACGCCAATCGCGCCTTGATGGGCTCCAACATGCAGCGTCAGGCCGTGCCGCTCATCCGTGGCGAAGCGCCGCTCGTGGGTACGGGCATGGAACGTGTCACCGCTCGCGATTCCGGAGCGGTAGTGATCTGCCGCCGCGATGGCATTGTCGATCAGGTGGACTCCGAGCGCATTATCGTTCGCGTGGAATCCGATCACTCCGGCGTGCTCAGCCGCGAAGTCGGCGCGGACATCTATTCGCTGATCAAATTCAAGCGTTCGAACCAAAATACCTGCATTAACCAGAAGCCTTTGGTGCGCGTGGGAGATCGCGTCCGCCAGGGAGAGGTGCTGGCGGATGGTCCCTGCACCGATCGCGGCGAGCTGGCGCTGGGCCGCAATGTGCTGGTGGCTTTCTTGCCGTGGCGAGGCTACAACTTTGAGGACGCCATCCTGGTCAGTGAGAAGCTGGTCAAGGAAGACTATTACACTTCCATTCACATCGAGGAGTTTGAAATCGAGGCCCGCGATACCAAGCTCGGCCCCGAGGAGATCACCCGCGATATCCCCAATATCAGCGAAACATTCCTTCGCAACCTCGACGAGAGTGGCGTGATTCGCATCGGCGCCACAGTTCGTCCTGGCGATATTCTGGTCGGCAAAGTCACTCCCAAGGGTGAAACGACGCTTACGCCGGAAGAGAAGCTGCTCCGCGCCATCTTCGGAGAGAAGGCCGGGGACGTTCGCGATGCTTCGCTCTACTGCCCTCCCGGCATCGAAGGCACCGTCGTCGACGTCAAGATCTTCTGCCGCAAGGGCGCCGAAAAGGACGAACGCCACAAGGCCATCGAGGCCCTGCAGGTTTTTCGTCTGGAGCGAAACCTGGCCGATGAGATCCGCATCCTCACCGACGAGCGGCTCAAGCGCCTGACCAGTCTGCTGAATGAACAGAAACTCGTCGCCGACCTGCACGACGAAAAAACCAACAAGCGTCTGCTCACCAAAGGCACCGCGCTCACGCGCGAAATCATCGAGAAAATTTCGACACGTAACCTGAAGCGCCTCCGCCTCGCCGACAAGGACCCGCTGCTCATCGAGAAGATCGACGAGATCGAGGAGATGACCTCTCGCCAGATCGATGTGCTGCGCAAGATTACCGACGAGCGTAAGGAAAAGCTCAAGAAGGGCGATGAGCTCCCGCCCGGCGTGATCAAGCTCGTCAAAGTGTATATCGCCATGAAGCGCAAGCTCTCCGTTGGCGACAAAATGGCCGGGCGTCATGGCAATAAAGGCGTGATCGCGCGCATCGTGCCCGAGGAAGATATGCCCTATCTGCCCGACGGCACTCCCGTTGAGATCGTGCTCAATCCGCTCGGTGTTCCTTCCCGTATGAATGTCGGGCAAATCCTCGAGACGCACCTCGGTTGGGCCGCCAAAGAACTCGGCCGCAGCATCGGCCGCATTTTCAACCAAGCCACGAAAGCCGAAGCGGCCCGCCGCTGGTTCCGCGAGGTCTTCGGCGACACGGCCATCTGGCGCTCGGTCTCCGCGATGGAAGACGAGCACTTGCTCGAACTCGCCGACAGTTTCCGGGATGGCATCTCCATGGCCACGCCGGTTTTTGACGGGGCCCGCGAATCCGAGATCCGCCACTTGCTGGAGGTCGCCGGGCTACCCGAGTCTGGCAAGCTTCCACTCTTCGACGGAATGACCGGGGAGTCTTTTGCTCAAGAGATCACCGTCGGTTACATCTACATGCTGAAGCTCTCGCATCTGGTCGACGACAAGATCCACGCTCGCTCCATCGGGCCTTATTCGCTGATCACCCAGCAGCCGCTGGGCGGCAAGGCCCAGTTCGGCGGGCAACGTTTCGGTGAAATGGAGGTGTGGGCGCTCGAAGCATACGGCGCCGCGCACATCCTGCAAGAACTACTCACGGCCAAATCCGACGATGTTTACGGCCGCGCGAAAATTTACGAAGCCATCGTCAAGGGCGAGCCCGGCATCGAGCCCGGTGTGCCCGAATCGTTCAACGTACTCGTGCGCGAATTGCAATCGCTGTGCCTGGATGTCGAGTTGATGAAGCGGCAGAAGCCGCAAGCGGAAGCCGCCGCCGATTAGCCGTTTTTGCGCCAGCCAGTTCCACCTCCCGGGTGACCGGGAGCGCCGCGGCGCGAGCCGCGGCAGGGAGGAAGGAAACCTTGTATCGTAGCAGCCCCTATGACCGTGCCAGCCTGATCGCGGATTTCGATTCCATTCGCATCAGCCTGGCCAGCCCGGAAAAGATTCGTTCCTGGTCCCACGGCGAAGTGACCAAGCCGGAGACCATCAATTACCGCACGTTCAAACCGGAGCGCGATGGCCTGTTTTGCGCCAAGATTTTCGGTCCGGTCACGGATTGGGAGTGCTTGTGCGGGAAATACAAGCGCATGAAGCATCGCGGAGTGATCTGCGATAAGTGCGGCGTCGAAGTTACGCTCAGCAAAGTGCGGCGCGAGCGCCTCGGTCACATCGAACTGGCTTCGCCTTGCTCGCACGTGTGGTTTTTCAAGGGCCTGCCTTCGCGCATTGGCTACTTGCTGGATATCTCCATGCGCGATCTCGAGCGCATTCTTTATTTCGAGGCTTTCGTCGTTGTTGATCCCGGCGAAGTGCCCGGCGTCAAGGAGCGCGAGCTCTTGCCGGAAGAGAAATTCCGCGAGCTGCAAACCGAATATGCCGGACAATTCCGCGCCGCTATGGGCGCCGAAGCCATTAAAGAGCTCCTTCGCCACGTCGATGTCGAAAAGCTCAGCGAAGAACTGCGCGAGAAGATGAAGAACGATCCCAGTCTGCAGAAGCGCATCAAGTATGCCAAGCGGCTGCGCGTCGTGGATTCCTTCCGCAAGAGCGGGAATAAGCCCGAGTGGATGATCCTGGACGTCATCCCCGTGCTTCCTCCTGAGCTGCGGCCTTTGGTGCCGCTCGATGGCGGCCGATTTGCCACCTCCGACCTTAATGATCTCTACCGGCGCGTGATTAATCGCAATAACCGCCTGAAGAAACTCATGGAGCTGCACGCTCCCGACGTCATCGTGCGCAACGAAAAGCGCATGCTTCAGGAAGCCGTCGACGCGCTGTTTGACAATGGCCGACGCGGCCGCGTCCTGCGGGGAACGAACAACCGGCCCCTTAAATCGCTCTCCGATACGCTGAAAGGCAAGCAGGGCCGCTTCCGCCAGAACCTGCTCGGTAAACGAGTAGACTATTCCGGCCGCTCCGTAATCGTCGTGGGTCCCGAACTCCGGCTCAACCAATGCGGTCTGCCGAAAAAAATGGCTCTGGAGCTTTTCAAGCCCTTTATCTACCACAAGCTGGAAGCTGCCGGTCATTGCACCACCATCAAGCAGGCCAAGGAAATGGTCGAGCAGCAGGAGTCCATCGTCTGGGACATTCTCGAGGAAGTCATTCGCGAGCATCCTGTGCTTCTCAATCGCGCGCCCACGCTGCATCGGCTGGGTATCCAAGCCTTCGAGCCCACGCTAGTCGAGGGCAAAGCCATCCGCATCCATCCGCTGGTCTGCACAGCCTTTAATGCTGATTTTGATGGCGACCAGATGGCCGTGCACATTCCGCTCTCTCCCGAGGCGCAGATTGAGGCGGCCGTTTTGATGCTTTCTTCGCGCAACATCCTCTCTCCCGCGAACGGACTTCCCTTGGCCGTGCCCACGCAGGACATGGTGTTGGGTATCTACTATCTGACCAAGGCCAAGCCCGGCGCCAAAGGTGAGGGCCGTGCTTTCGGTTCGGTGGAAGAAGTTTTGCTCGCGTTGGAAGCGGGCGAAGTCGAACTGCTGACGCCCATTCGTTTGCGCTATACCGGTGAGATGATCGATCTCACCACCGCCTACGACGATCAGGACGTTACACACACCGAGGCGGTTAACCTCAAGCGTCAGTTCCTTTCCACGACGGTAGGGCGCGTTATTTTCAACGACGACCTGCCCCAGGAGATGCCCTTCATCAACGGTTTGCTGAAGAAAAAAGGGGTTCAGCAACTGGTCTACTACTGTTATCTGCGCTTTGGCCTTGAGCGCACCGTCGAGGCTCTTGACCATCTCAAGGAACTCGGTTTCCTCTATGCCACGCGTTCGGGCATCTCCATTGGAATCGAGGACATGCTCATTCCGGGTGACAAGGCATCCCTGGTCGAAGCTACAGAACGCGAAATTGTTAAAGTACAGCAACAGTATCTCGATGGCGCCATTACCAACGGCGAGCGTTACAACAAGGTGATCGCCATCTGGAGCGACGTTACCGAGAAAGTTGCCGAGCAGATGTTCAAGGCTCTCGAGCAACAGGACAAGGAAGGCGTCATCAATCCCATCTACGTCATGGCCGATTCCGGCGCGCGCGGATCGAAACAGCAGATTCGCCAGCTTTCCGGCATGCGCGGACTGATGGCCAAGCCGTCTGGTGAGGTTATCGAGACGCCGATCACTTCCAACTTCCGCGAAGGCCTCACCGTGCTGCAATACTTCATCTCCACTCACGGGGCGCGCAAAGGCCTCGCCGATACCGCGCTCAAAACCGCCGATTCCGGCTACCTCACGCGCCGCTTGGTGGATGTCGCGCAGGACGTGATCATCAACGAGATCGATTGCGGCACGTCGGATGGCATCTACGTCGAGCCCATTCTGGAGGCGGGCATCGAAGTTGAGCCTCTGCGTGACCGCGTCGTCGGCCGCGTTTCCCTCGAAAAAATTAAGGACTACGAAGGAAACATCATCCTGGACATCAATCAGGAGATCACCGAAGAGCTGGCCAATGCGATTCAGGCCGCGGGTATCGAGCGCGTCAAGATTCGCTCCGTGCTCACCTGCGAATCTCGTCGCGGGGTCTGCGCCCGCTGCTACGGACGCAACCTGGCCTCCGGCCGCATGGTGGAACTCGGTGAAGCCGTTGGCGTCATCGCCGCACAGTCCATCGGCGAGCCCGGCACCCAGCTCACCATGCGCACCTTCCACATCGGTGGGACCGCCACGCGGGTGGCCGAGCAATCCAAAGTCGAGGCCCGCAGCAACGGCTTCATTCGCTTCCTCGAGCTCAAGGCCGTTCACGGCCGCAACAATGTGCTGATCGCCATGAACCGGTCCGGATTGATTGCCATCGTGGACGAGAAGGGCCGCGAGAAGGAACGTCATCACGTCGTTTATGGCGCGCGCCTGCGCGTGGACGAAGGGCAGTCGGTCAATGTCGGTCAGATTCTGGCCGAGTGGGATCCGTTCACTTTCTCGATCCTCACCGAAGTCGGCGGTACCATCGAGTTCAAGGACCTGCAGCCTGGCATCACCATCGAGGAACAGGTGGACGAGGTCACAGGTCTGGCCCAACTCGTGGTCACGTTGCCGCCGGGCGATGAAAAGCACCAGCCAACCATCCAGGTCCGGGATTCCGCTGGGCGCAGCCGCAAGAAGTACCTCATGCCTTCGCGTGCGCACCTGATGGTCTCCGACGGCGACGAGGTCCAGCCCGGCGACGTTCTGGCCAAGATTCCCCGCGAAACCACCAAAACCAAGGACATCACCGGCGGTCTGCCGCGCGTGGTCGAGCTCTTTGAGACTCGCAAACCCAAAGACCCCGCCGTCATCAGCGAAATTGATGGCGTAGTCAAATACGGCGAAATCAGCAAGGGCATGCGCAAGATCTACGTTGACAGCGAGGACGGCAAGACCCAGAAGGAATACTCGATCGCTCGCGGCGTGCACATCAATGTGCAGGAAGGCGAGCACGTCCATGCGGGCGAGCCTCTCATCGATGGCCCGCTCAACCCGCACGATCTCCTGGCCGTCCTAGGCGAAAAGTACACCCAGGCCTACCTGGTTAATTCCATTCAGGAGGTCTATCGGCTGCAGGGCGTCAACATCAACGACAAACACATCGAAACCATCGTTCGCCAGATGATGCGCTGGGTGAAAGTCGAAGACGTGGGCGACACCCGCTTCCTGCTGGACGAACAGATCGACAAATTCCGCTTCCGCGAGGAAAATGATCGCATCATCAGTGAGGGGAGCCGCCCTGCGACAGGTCGTCCGCTCTTGCTCGGCATCACCAAGGCTTCCCTCTCCACCGACTCGTTTATCTCCGCCGCGAGCTTCCAGGAGACGACGCGCGTGCTCACCGAAGCGGCTGTCGCCGGCAAGGTGGATTACCTGCGTGGCCTCAAGGAAAATGTCATCATGGGACGGCTCATTCCGGCGGGCACCGGCCTCGAGCGCTATCGCAATATCGAGCTCCTGGTTGAGGTTCCTCCTCCGCAGCCTGCAGAAGAGGCTGTGGCCCCCGAACTGACTCCTGAGGAAGCCGCCGCGCTGGACTTCCTGCGTAAGGATGCCGACGCCATCGCGGAAGGCTAGTCCTTTCACAGATCTCGCGTAAACCTCGGCGCTCCGGAAACGGAGCGCCGAGGTTTTTCAAGCCCCTCTGGTAAGCGGCTATAGAGGTCAGACAAAGGGAGATGAGAATAGGAACGATTATGCGCATCGTGTGCGCTTAACGCGCCGCTTACCCCTTTTGGCTCTAGCCTTGACTTAATTAATAGGTAATATCGCTGACCGAAGCAGTTGCGCGCGCCCGCGGCCGAGCCATAGACTGTCACCTCGTGTTTCTCCTCCCCCTCTCGCGAGGAGATCGAACTACCAAACGTTGATGCCTATCAGGACCAGCCAACGCTCTGCGGCCGATGTCCATGTCGGCGCCTCCGTGAATTCACCTGCTGTTCCCTTGGACCGGTTAGCGGCCCGTGAAGGCCGCCTCTGGCTGCTTGCGGTTATCTTGCTGGTGTCTCTGGCTGTGGGTTTGGCGCTCGTCTCCTGGCAGCCCATCCGTTTGCTGCCGTGGAGGCTGGATGCTCTTCCGATCGGCCTGGTTTTGCTGGTCAGCCTGTTTGGCGCATATGCGATCTCCCGGTGGCGTGAAATAGCCCAATTACGTGGACTGGTCCACGGGCTCTCGCATCAGCCCCAATCGTCTCCGTCTGGACAGGTGAAGAGGCTCTTCGAGATCGTGCAGCGCTCTCAACGCGGTTATCGCGACTTGATCGACACCTTTGATGACGTCTTGCTCTCACTCTCGCCCGAGGGAGAGATTCTTGCCACCAATCGCAGCTTCGCCAAACTGCTGGGCCGCTCCTTTCACGAAGTGGTGGGGCATCGCCTCGATGAATTCGTAGAATTAGCCGATGGCGCCGGCGTCGTAGTGCAACAGGAATTGCCTGGCTTGCTCGAGCGGCATCATTGGTCCGGTGTCCTGCGCATTCGCTTGAAGCATGAAACCATCCCCAGATATTTCCAATGCACCATGCAGGCCCCCATTCGCGAAGGCGTCCAGGGCGGTATGTGTATTCTGGCGCGCGATATCACCGCGGAACGCGAAAACGAAGCTCGTTTTAAGGATCTGTTCGAGACCTTGCAGGAGGGCGTCTATCTCGCCGATGCGGACGGCCAACTGGAAGACGTCAACCCTGCCTTCGTCCGCATGCTCGGCTATGAAAACCGCGACGAGTTACTCGGATGCTCCCTCTCGAAATTCTTTCTCCAGCCCGAAGAATGGGAGACGGAACGGCGCCAGTTGGCTCAATCTGATATTGTGCACGGTCACGAAGCCATGCTGCGCCGCCGCGATGGCTCCGCTCTCGCCGCTCTCCACGCCTCCGCCTTAATCCGCGATACCGCAGGGCGCGTTCGCCGGCGTCAGGGGACCCTTGTGGATATTAGCGACCAGCGTCAAATCGAGACGCGTTTGCAGCGGGAACAGGAATTCGCGCGGCGACTGGTGGAAAGCTTTCCTGATCTGGTCATCGCTCTCGATCGCGAGGGTCGCTACACCTTCGTCAGCCCGCGTTCCAGAGAATTGTTGGGTTTCTCGGCGGAAAACTTGATTGGGTCTCTGTTCAGCGAGCGCATCGAGCCGCAGAGCCGCAAAGAAGTACAAATATTCCTGGATGCGATTATTTCCGGACAATGCGCCAACGGCAGCACCGAGTTTCTGGCTCGGCGTAATGACGGCGAACCGCGGCTGTTCCGGGCGACCGCCAGTCCGCTCATGGACCTTTCCGGTCGCATCGCTGGTGTGATTGCTGCGGCTCGCGACATCACCGACTCCAAGCGCATGGAGCACCAATTGATCCAAAGCGAAAGGCTGGCCGCCATGGGCCAGATGATCGCCGGCGTGGCCCATGAGCTGAATAATCCCCTCACCGCAGTCCTCGGGGTCACCGAACTGCTGCGTGATTCTATCCCGGACGATTCTGCCCGCCGTCAGCTCGAAATTGCCCACCGCCAGGCGCGCCGGGCTGCTCAGATCGTCCAAAGTCTCTTGACCTTCTCACGCCCGCCCCAGCCGCGAAAGATTTGCCTCAATTTGAGTGAGCTGATCCAGCGCAGCCTGCAACTTCACGAATATTCCTTGCGCTCGAATGGCATCACGGTAGATTTTTCGGCTCCGCCCGATCTTCCTCTCATCCTCGGCGACACCAGCCAACTCACTCAAGTTTTTCTCAACCTGATCGCCAACGCCGAGCAGGCCATTCGAGAGATTCGCGATCACGGAACCCTCCGCATCCGCGTCAGCGGCGTCGCCGACCGCGTCGTGGCCACTTTTCAGGATGATGGCCCGGGGATTCGGCGTGACATTCTTCCCAAGATTTTTGATCCGTTCTTCACCACGAAGCGCCCCGGCCGCGGCACGGGCTTGGGCCTGAGCATTTGCCTGGCCATTCTTCGCGAACACAACGGCGAGATCGAAGCCCAGCCGCTGCCCCCGGGCGGCTCGTTATTCACGATATGGCTGCCCATCGCGCGGGGTACCGCTTTGTTCTTGGCGGAACCGAGGGAGGGAGCGGCAGCCTCAAATTCAAAGGAACTTTCAAAAGAAGCTGCTGCAGGCTACTCGGTTCTTGTCGTGGATGATGAAGAGAGTATCCGGGAAATGATTCGGGAAGGGCTTTCGGCCCGTGGTTTTCACGTGCAAACGGCGGCCAGCGGGGAGGAGGCTCTTTCGTTACTAGAACGGCGCACCTTCCATGCCATCCTCTGCGATTTGAATTTGCGGGCTGGCGGCGGTGCGGAAACTTCAGGTCTCGGTCTTTACGCGGCGGTCACGAACGTGACGCGCGGCGGCAAGCACAAGCCCTTCTTCCTGTTCATGAGCGGAGAATTGGCGCCCGCGGCGGTCACCGAGCAGTTGGCTCACGCCGGCGCCAGAACCATCCAGAAGCCTTTTCGCATTTCCGATTTGATCGCCATCCTGACCGATGCCCTCGGGAAGTCCTCCTCTGGCACTGCGGAACTTTCCCGCGTTAATTAGCTCCACACATCGTCTCCGCCAACTCACCGCGTTGGCGTTGGCGTCCCGCTCGCAGCAGCCTTTGGATTCCCTGGCAAGTCAACGCCGAAGGTCCAGACGTACATGCTCTGCCCTTCCGCTGGAGTCGTTTCGATGATGGCGTATTCCCCGGATTCGAGAGGCTGGTCCACTGTGAAACGATAAAGACCTCGGGCTGCATCCCACTGCAGCAGCGAAACTTCGCGATCTTTGAACTTTTGCTGCCCCACAATATTGGTAGTGATGACTTCGAGCGCGCGTTTCTCGCCCTTCACTCCCGCACGCAGGAGTCTGAGCTGCGGCTCGCGCTTATCCGCGGTCCGGAAATAGAACTCCGCATCACCGGTGTGAATGCGCAGCTTGGCCTGCTTTCCTGGAATCTCCACATCTTGCTTCCCCGAAATCAATGGCATGCCCGTAATGATCTTTTCCAGTGCTCGCCCCTTTTCAGTGTGTATCTCGGCTTTTTCCTGCTGCATGACGGCGATTTTGCTGCCGTCGAGGACATAAAATCCGGTGTCATCGGGAAGAAAGATGCCGGGACGCACTTCGAAACTTGTATCTACGTCCAGATCGGCGAAACGCGCGGCTCTTTCGCTCTCTGCGATTTGCTTGGCCAATTCCTTCTGCTGTGCGTCCTGCTCAGCTTCGGCTTTTTGTGTTGCGGTCCAGTCCACCAACTCTGCGGGGATTTCCTCCCACGCCGAGCGCTCCACGCTGTAATAACGTACCCGGTCGCCTTCACGACGATATTCGCGCACAACCTGGAAGGTGCCGTCCCTGAGAATCAGCTTCTTGCCTTTAGGAAGTGGAACGGCAATGCCGGGCTGCTGAGCACCACGCTGGTCGTTTGACTGCGACGCCTGTTCCTGACGGCCAAACCACGATGCGCTCGCCTTCTGCGCGGTAAGCATGACGGCGAGAAATGCCATTGCCACAAAGCAAGCGGTCAATACAAAGCTCGATCTCTTGGGATGCTTACCAAGGCCATCTTTTGCTGGCACGATCATGGACACGCCACGCATGCTTTCCCAGCATAGCGCCGTCGGAGTGCTGCTGCAATCGAGTCGGAACTTGATAGAGCTGACGATTGGAATAAATCCGGCTTGAATCAGTTTGGCAGGAATCCGAATGCGGGTTTAACGAAAAATTCTCGCGAGCGCGATTAGTGCTCACAGCGACGGCAAACCAGCGTGAGGACCATCAAATCTGAGAGCGTATAAAACCATTTCTCCGCGGTCCCGGCCGCTTCCGCAGCCGCTTCGGCGGCTCGGCCCAAATGCTTGTCGCGCGTAAGATTGCGGAGATGCTCGAGGCAAATTCCCGTAAGCCCGGAGACTTCCTGCTCTGTAAAGGTCTTCTGGCTCGACCGGATTGTGAGGGTGCCCATGCCAGACCCCATCCTTGAACGGTTGATATCCTACGTTCAGAAATTGATTCCTAGCAATAGCTCTTCCGTTCCATTACGTCTGAGTTTTTGATGCCTGAACGAGGCAAGCTGGCATCAGAAAAAGACTTGGAGGACGCTTGCGAAGCCCTAGTTTGAGGACCGCGGCCGATGGGGGATCACACCATTGAAACAAGTGTGCTTAAAAGTGGAAATTTTGATCCCAAACGAGGCCGTAGCAACCTGGATCGGTCGGCAACGCAACGCGGGTTAGACGTGTGCTCCCCCGGCTGTTTCAAAGGCGTGTGCGAGCTGCAAGACTCGCGCCTCTCCAAAGGCCGGACCGAAAATCTGCAAGCCTACGGGCAGTCCTTCTGTGGTCTTTCCACACGGCACAGAGATACCCGGCACGCCGGCCAGTGATCCCGTAACCGTATATATATCAGCCAGATACATCGCTAGTGGGTCGGAAGTCCTTTCGCCCAGTCGAAAGGGGGGAACGGGCGAAGTCGGTGTCACGATTGCATCGACTTGCCCGAAAGCCGCCGCAAAATCTTGGGCGATCAAGGCGCGCACTTTTTGCGCTTTCAGGTAGTAGGCATCGTAGTACCCGGCTGACAGCGCATACGTTCCCAGCATGATCCGCCGTTTGACCTCTGCCCCAAACCCGCCACCGCGCGTCTTCCGATACATTTCGATCAGAGTTCCTCCCGGCACACGCACACCGTAGCGCACCCCATCGTAACGCGCCAGATTCGAGCTCGCCTCAGCCGTAGCGATGAGATAGTACGTGGCCACCGCATATTCGGTGTGCGGCATGCGCAACGGTGTGCGCCGGCAGCCCAGTCGCTCGAGTAAACTAATTCCGGCTTCCACCTTTTCGCGCACCGCGGAATCAAGTCCCTCGGCGAAGTAGTCGGTCGGCACGCCAATCCTCAGGCCCTTCACCGGCGCATCAAGACCCTGCGGATAGTCCGGAACCGAAACAGCGGCGGCAGTCGAATCCATCGGATCGCCGCCGGCAATGACGGCCATGATCTTGGAGAGATCGCGGACGTTCCGCGCGAAAGGGCCGACGCGGTCGAGGGAAGAGGCGAACGCGATCAACCCATAACGCGAAACGCGGCCATAAGTAGGCATCATCGCAGGAATGCCGCAGAACGAGCCGGGCTGGCGAACCGAACCGCCGGTGTCGGTACCCAGGGCTGCCACGGCTATTCCGGCCGCCACGGCTGCTGCCGATCCTCCGCTCGATCCGCCAGGAACGCGGTCCATGGCCCGTGGATTTCGCACCGGGCCGTAAGCGGAGTTTTCGTTCGATCCACCCATGGCAAATTCGTCGCAATTGGTCTTGCCCAGCAGAAGCGCGCCGGCATGCTCCAGCCGTTCGACTACGGTGGCATCGAATGGTGGCCGGTAGCCTTCGAGGATGCGCGAGCCACAGGTAGTTACAACGCCTTTTGTGCTGAGGACGTCCTTTACCGCGAGCGGCAGGCCCGCGAGGGCTGGCAGAGGCTCGCCGCGCGCGATAAGTCCATCGAGATAGTCGGCTTGCCGATAAGCGCGTTCGGGACAAAGCGCCAAGTAGGCATTGAGCTCCGGATTGCGCTGCTCGATGCGCCGGCAGAACTCCGCGGTCATTTCGCGCGCGGAAATGCGCTTGGCTGCAAGTGCTTCCCGGACGGAGTCGATGGTCCAGTCGCGGCCATTGCTGGTTGGATTTGCGATCATGGCATGGTGATGGTGTTAAACAACAAAGATTATAGGATGCGATTTTCGCTGTAGCTACAGCAGATCGCCATGTTCAATGCCCTTGAGGCTGCCCGTCAGCAATCGCAAAGACGCCAAAGAAAAAGGGTGTTGAATGCGGCACGCGATCCACGCTATGGGGTGGGGTAGCGCCCCATCAAGGCATTCCAGCGGACGCGGAGTAAATCCAGGAACATGCGAAGGCTATCGCGAAACATGTTCACCTTTGTCGCGGGATGGTGCGCCCAACGAACCGGAACCTCAGCGATACGCAATCCTTGCTGCTGCGCGAGGAACAAAATCTCCGGATCGAATCCGAATCCCTCCGTGCGTTGCTGCTCAAATATGACACGAGCTCTCTCGCGACGAAACGCTTTGAAACCGCATTGCGTGTCCCGGAAACGAAGACCTATGATCCAACGCACAAGACGATTGAAGAAGATGCCCGCTCGTTCCCGAAGGGCCGGTTGATGGATCTCGATTAGGCTGCGGTCCACCGCCCGAGAGCCAATGGCCACGTCGTACGTGCCGTCGCGCAGCACCGCGAGCAATTTATCCGCCTCCTCGATGGGCGTCGACAAATCTGCGTCTGTAAAGAGCGCGATCTCTCCGCCGGCCTCCAGCATGCCGTGGCGAACGCTGAAACCTTTGCCATGATTGCGGCCGTTAGGGATCAAACGTAGTTCTGGGAAGCCGGTTCGCGAAAGCTCCACAACCTTGGAAGTAGCGTCGGTGGACCCGTCATCAACTACGAGCACTTCCGCTCGCAGAGAGCGGGATTTCAGATAGGCGCGAATGCTTTGGAGAGTTTTTGGTAAGCGTTGCTCCTCATTGAAGGCGGGAACCACAATGGAGAGTTCCAGGGGCCCCCGGCGCGCGCTGCTTTCGCGCGTGCTGGGGTCGAAGGGCGGAGAGGTCATCTGCGCTCGGCGTGACGGAGACCTTCGGCGTCAGGCCCTCCCAGGCGCATATTGTATCTCCATGCCCTGGATTCGTCGATGCGGATCGCTTGCTCGAATCTGTACATTCGCGTGACGCCATGGCCCCCGCAAACGGTCACCTTGAAAGGCGATACAATGCTAGGGAAAGCGAATCACCGTTGGATCGCAGGGCAAAGAGGGTAGTGTGAGCACGACGCAGGTAGAGACTTCACTGGAGAGCGGATCGAAGACGGTCCTGGAAATTCTGGTGGTGATCAGCTTTTGTCACCTGCTAAACGACATGATCTCCTCTTTGTTGCCGGCGATTTACCCCTTACTTAAGGAGTCCTACCACCTCAATTTCTTTGAAGTCGGTGTCATTACGCTCACCTATCAGTGTACGGCATCGCTTCTGCAACCTCTGGTAGGGCTTCACACAGATCGCCGGCCGATGCCGTATTCCCTGCCTGCCGGCATGGGATTTACGGTCATCGGCCTGATCATATTGGCGGTGGCTCGCTCGTTTAGCACGATCCTGTTCGCCGCGGCGCTGGTCGGCACAGGCGCGTCGGTTTTTCATCCCGAATCGTCCCGAGTGGCCCGCTTGGCTTCAGGAGGGCAGCACGGTCTGGCGCAGTCGCTCTTTCAACTCGGGGGCAATGCCGGACTCGCTTTGGGGCCTTTGCTCGCGGCCGTGATTGTGCTGCCAAGGGGCCAATCCAGCGTCGCCTGGTTCTCCCTTGCGGCTCTGCTCGCGATCGTTTTGCTTTCTTGGGTGAGCCGATGGACCAAAAGACACATGTCGAATCTGCGCGCATCTCTCCAAAGCCACAAAGAGCAGCAGGCGGCCTCCGGCAAGAGAGTGGTGCGGTCGATTGCGGTTTTGTTGGCACTTCTCTTTTCAAAATTTTTCTATCTTGCGAGCATCACGAGTTATTACACGTTTTATTTGATCGGCAAATTTCACATCTCCGTGCGCAGTGCACAGCTCCACCTGTTCGTATTCCTCGGCGCAGTTGCGCTCGGAACGATTGCCGGCGGGCCCATCGGGGATCGCATCGGCCGTAAACGCGTCATCTGGTGCTCGATTCTCGGTGTTCTCCCGTTCACTTTGGCCTTGCCGTACGCCAATCTCTTTTGGACCGAGATTCTCAGCGTACTCATAGGTTTGATTCTGGCCTCTGCTTTCCCGGCCATTGTGGTCTATGGACAGGAATTGGTCCCCGGAAGGGTGGGAATGGTTTCGGGACTCTTCTTTGGATTCGCCTTTGGCATGGCGGGATTGGGTGCGGCTGTTCTCGGTGAACTGGCGGATTTGACCAGCATTCGATTTGTCTATTTGGTCTGCTCATTCTTGCCGGCCGTCGGCCTGCTGGCCGCATTCCTGCCGAATCTGGAACGGTTCCCGATCCGTACCGTGCGGCAAACCGTGGATGCGGCGTAGAGTTTCTCTCGGCTGTCTCTTTACGGTCATGTGGTTTTCTTCGTCGGGGATAATCAAAATCCGCGAGAGTTCCGGAGAGTTTTATGCCTATCGTTAAAAGAGCGCTCCTCGTCATTGTTGCGATCTCGGTGGTGGCCCAAGCCGCATATTCGCAGCAGTTTCGTTTTCATCTCCAGGAGGCGACTATAGACGATGTTCATCGTGCCATCCGGGAAGGCCGGATCACTTGCCGGGGATTGGTGCAGCTGTACATCAATCGCGCCAAGGCCTATAACGGCGTCAGCGATGAGCTGGTGACAAAAGATGGAGCGCC
>DASPYR010000031.1:0-25336 GCA_035636675.1 Rugosimonospora sp.
AGGTTGTGGAACAACCTGCGAGAAACGGTGAGCTACTTCCAGGACTCCATGGCTTTTCTCATGAGTGACCCGGAAGGCTGTTCCACCACCTCTAATCGGATGCCGTTAGGATCCATAACATTGGACAGGCGCGAACCAGTCCCGCCACCGGAACGAACGTCCGCCATCGTTGCGCCGGCCTTACGAAGCTGCGTCACGGTAGCGCTTGCGTCGTCGGTCAAGATGCCGATGTGCGTGAGGCCGGCGGGAAGGTTCGCAGTGGCCGGCGCCATTTCCAGGAAAGTGTCGCGGCTGATCTGAAAAAATGTGGTGGTTGGTTTGCCATCGGGACTGGGCAACGCGTAGGCGACGCGAAAACCCATCACCTTGGTATAGAAGTTCAACGACTCCTGAAAATCCTTGACGGCGATTCCCACGTGGTTGAGTCTGAGAGCGCCATTGCTCGTCTCCTGGGCAACACTCGACGGAATCATTGCTGTTCCCACCACGACTCCTGCTACAAAAAGCGTCAAACCGCGCAGATAAATTCCGAGTTCGTGCATGGCCGCCTCCTCAGGGAGTAAATTCAGTTTCCGGGCCCGGTAAATGCCGCTGCATAACGCAGCGTCTTGCCATTGGGGAGCACGACTTGCAGAAGACGTCCAACGGGTTTGCCGCTCTTGACGGGCTGCACAGTGACGGTCACTTCATCGCCGGGCTTGAAGGTTTCCTTGCTCCAACCGCGGTTAATCATATCGGGAGGATTGCTCGTCTCCACAACCCAATGCGTGGCATTGCCAGTTTCGTCTTTTACGTCATAACTCAAGAAGCAGTGAGGATTGGCCCAGACCCATCGTATGACCGTGCCCTTCATCACCACCTGCTTGCCGGCGTCAAACGCGGCAGAACCGTGGTGAGCGGAGACGGGCGTGGAGACGATCAGCAAGCCAAGCGTCGCAACCAAAAACGCCATAAATCTATTTCTCATACGCAGGTTTCCCCTCGAAGTACCTTCTCGTTCGACACTCGAAGCGCGGTGTCTAAATATTCTACTCGGAACTTCCGGGCCGAGTAAGGGAGATTCGCCCACCTGCCTCACTGCTTTGGAGCTTCGTCAGATTTCGATCCGCCCCCGGAGCCAGCTGCTGCGGCCCCGCTGCGTGCGGGTTGCCCGGGCAGGGCGCCAAACCCGCCGCCGAGCGTTTGCCCATTGGCAAGCACCACAGCCGCGATCCGGCCGATCGGTTTGCCATTCTTGACGGGTATGAGCGTTACCGTAACCTGGTCCCCGACTTTCAATGCGCCTTTGGTCCAGCCATGATTAATCATGTCCGGCGGATTGCTAGCCTCGGCAACCCAATGCACGACGTTGCCGCTATCGTCTTTGACGTCGAATTGCAGGAAGCAGTGGGGATTGGCCCAAAACCATTCCGTCACAGTTCCCTTCATGGTGACCCTTTTGTCGGCATCAAAAGCGGCGTTTCCATGATGTGCCCAGACGGGAACGGCAACGATCAGAACTGCAAAAACCCAAGCAAGGCGTGTCACGAGTCTATCTTTCATATTCCCTCCACACGAAATCTTCGAGCAATCCTGAGCCGCTGAGGCGCCTCGCGGCTTACGCACCGGAATGCGGATCCTATTTTGCATCTATGCCGGCAGCCGGTTCTGCAAATTCCTTGTTGTATTCCTCTGTTTCTATCGGTGCGCATTCCATCTCACGAATATCAAAAGACGGTGCTTGCAGCCGCAATCGTAATTTGGCGGCTACCCAAGGCTTGGTATACATCTTCGGATCGTCCACCGTAATCGTCATCTCCAAGTGATCTCGGTCGGGACGATGATATTGTTCCATCACGTGCAAGGCATCGCTATGCGGACGGCCGGCATTGTCCAGCCAAGTGCGATCGTCAAATCCAGTCGACTCGGCAACAAATGTGTAGTCATCCACCCATTTGCCGACGGAATAGCCCCACCACCTTGATTCCGGAGGATCGGGATCCCCCCAAGTCGGCTCGGTGGGATCTTTGGGCAACTGCCGCCCGTCTGCCCAGATCACCCGCCATTTCTTGTTAAATTCATAGAGAATCACCACATTCTCCGGAGTCTGTACGATCCGGCTGGTTCTGAAATTGTGAAGAACAACCCGGGGAAATCCCTGGGGATTACAGCCGGGCATCGGATCATTCGTCAATGCCGAGGGAACTTGCGTCACTCCAAAAGTTGGCTTATGGGCCATGAACGTCGCGCGGCCCAAAGGCGTGAAGGGCAGCTCATGCTCCGGTTTCCCGTCGGATGGCATCGCCCCAGCGCCCGTCGCCTGAACGCCAGCACTTGGCCCTTGGGCAGGCTCCCAAACGCCGGTGAGATCACGTTTGGGAGCAGGAGCGGGGTTCTCACCCTTTCTGTCTATGTCATAGACCGCTCCCGGTTGCCGGGGGACATCCTGGGCGCGCGCCAGAACCGAGAAGACCGATACTGCAACGAGCGCAACCGCGGAGGTCACTAGACCTTTGGGCATAGCGAGCTTCCTTTCCCGGCTTAGGATCGGACTGAAAGCCGTTTCCCGCGACCGGCAGCCCGCCGCTCATCGTTTGTGAATCGGCGCAGGCGCGGGAGCAGGGACCGAGGCGGCCTTGTGGTCCTTCGTTACTCTGGATTGCTGAGGCCGATCGGCGCGAGCGACAGCAGAAGAGGCTGCCATCAGGATGGAGACCGAAATCGCCGTGAACTTCAGCATTTTCACAACCATCTTCCCGCTCCAACACCATTCATCCTGAGAGATGTGGGGGCCGCGCCTCATGCAAACTGCCGGTTTTCTAGTTTGCCTTCGGACCGCTGTTTTTCCCTACGTGGAGTGTAAAAAAACGCCTACATATAATGCAAATGCATTTATATACCGAAGGCTGCTGCCGTCGGGTGCCGATGGATACTGCGCCGATCTTATTGGCTGCCGCGGAGTTCGCAGCGATTCGGCCGATCATGGCGCGGCGGCGGCGCGGGGTTGACATCTGGTACGATACATGCGCTTGAAAATTGATTCCGAGGAAGGACTGATGAAGCGAATTCTGACGGTGCTTGCAGCGATGATGTTCCTGGGGGCCTGCGCGGCGAACGCGCAGGATGGGAATCCGATCAGCACACAGTTGAAAGGGTCGTGGATGAACGCGCGAGACCTGCTCGCGAAAATGGCGGAGAAGATGCCCGATGAAAATTACCGATTTAAGCCGACGCCCGAGCTGCAAGATTTCGGGCAGCGGATGGCGCATGTGATCACCTTCAGCATGCGCGCCTGCTCACAGGTGAAAGGCGAACAGCAGAACCTCAACTTCAGCGCCACGCCCACCAAGGCCGAAGTTACTGCGGCCATGAAACAAGTAAACGAGGAATGCGACTCCGTCTTCAATTCTCTAACGGATGCCGACCTGCAGAAGATGGTCAATGCGGGACGCGGCGTTCAACGATCCGAGTTCGCGCTGCTCGAAGGCTTGGTGCTCGAGCACTCCCAGGAAGTCTACGGATACTCGGCCGTCTATTTGCGCCTGAAGGGGATTGTGCCGCCATCGAGCGAACGCAACGAACGGTAGACCGCTCGAAATCGCTAATTCAGTTTAGAGATAAAGCACCTGGTGCTGGGCGCCGTCGAGCTTAATGCGGTGCGCGAGCTCATCCAGAAGTCCCATGCCTTGCATGGCGAGCATGGGCAAGAAGCAATGGGACCGCTCCTGCAGCCCGCCCTGGGGATAAAGCTGGCCGAGCAGCTCCCGCTCGTGGGCGTCCAGAACGGAGGAACGAAGAGCTAAAGCACGCCCGGCCTTCTCCTTTAGCTTGGAAAATTGAAAGAGCATTTTCGATTCGGCTGTATCCATGGCGCCGCCGAGAGTGGGATCGAGCGTCGTCATCTGTGCACGCAATTCGGCGAGCATCTTTCGCAGCGATTTTCCCCCGGTATCAAATCGGCGCGTAAGTGTTTTGGGCAAGAGCCTGCCTTCCATTTTGGCGCGCAGTTCGGCGCCGCCGCGGAGCACGTCGGAAAACTCCAGCTCGTATTTGCGCAGGAGACGAACCGTATGGGCGTCAATGAGAGTGAAGCTGGCGCGCGGCAGGATCACCGGCATGCGAACCTGAAGGAGGCCATAATTCACCGAGGCCTGAGCGAGGTAGGCGATTTCCGATGGACCTGCAATGTAAGCCACGGTTGAAAGCAGCGCGTCCTGAATCACGGGCCGCAATAAGACATTGGCGCTGAAGTCAGACGGCGATCGGGCCAGGAGACCGGTCAAATCCGAAAGAGAGAACGACCGCCGGCCGACGGTGAAATCAGCATTCCGTGCGCGGACTGGAAGACGTTTGCCATCGAGGCTAATGAAAAGCGGAGTGCTCTCTTCGACCACCTTCACCTGGACATGGTAGCTAGCACGCTCCAGATCTTTCGCCCGGGCGAGCAAAGCCTGGTTCAGTTCCGAATGCCGCTCGAGCGCGGCGCGATAGATCGGCGCAGCCAGGCGATGAAGTTCCGGCGAGAGAGGGTCGAGCAGAATCAGCCCTTTCCCGGCGAAAAGACGCGCGAGCAATTTTCCGAATGCGGATCCGAATGTTTCCGAGGGCACATATGAATTGGTAAGGGCGGTGCGGATCTCGTCGGCGGCGGGACCTTCGAGCTTTGCCGTGGCGCGCTCCACGGCAGCGCGCACAGCATCGCCGAGCGGCACCTCGCCCGCTCTGCGGCCATCTTCGCCGGAGGAAGGTAAGTCGATTTTTTCAACGCCTTCGCGCGATGGCCAGAAGCAATGATTAATTTCAGCGATGTCATGATCTTCCGTGGCGAGCCAGAAAATGGCCGCCGCCGCAGTTCCGGCGGAGTTCAACTCCTCCGCAAGACGCAGTGCCGTGAGCGCCTTATAAATCGTGAAGCTGGGACCCGAAAAGAGCCCCACCTGCTGCCCCGAAACGATGGCAACTGCTCCTGAGGCGAAGCGGTCGAGAGCCGCTTCGACGGAGGCGTCGCTCCCGAATCGGCGGTTCTGAGCGCGCAGGATTTCCGCGACGTCGCGGCGCAACGCAAGATCGGGATGCACGTCCGCGGCGACGCGCTTAATGGACTCCAGGGTCGGCGGATGGGCGTAGAAACCGGCTACGGATCGGAAGTCCTGAAGATATGAGGAATAAAGCCGGGTGGTGTGGGGTACGTCAACAGCGCGTATACAGTGACACTCCATAGGGTCGGCCCGCCATGATACACGCCGGAAAAGTGCCCGGCAATTTATTCACGCACTCGCTATAGGATGTTCAGGAATCGAGTTGGTCGCGCGATTTCGCGTGCAGAACTTGCCTGCTAACCAGCCACCCCCAGATGATCCAGCTTCTGACGGGCAATTGATTCGGCCAGGACAGCTTCCACGGTCTGCTTCTGCGCTTCGCTGAGCGGCAGCAACGGCGGCCGCGGACTGCCTCCGTAATAACCGACGCAGTCCATGGCGTATTTCACGCCCGTCGGGCCGAGCTCGCCGGCGATTTTGCGTGAAGCGGAGAGCAGCGCGAACTGAAGCCGGCTGGCACGGGCCGTGTCGCCCGCACCTGTGGCTTCATAAATCTCGATGGCCGGTTCGGGAAGAAAACAGGCCAACGCCAGAATGCCTCCCGCAGCTCCCAGAAGCAGCGAAGGAAAGAGTGTGCCCGACGAGCCGACGAGCGTACTGAACTCCGGGGGACACAGGTGAATGATTTCGGAGACGAGTTGCACGTTGCCGGAGCTCTCCTTGATCCCAACGATATTGGGATGCTCGGCCAAGCGTGCCACCCAATCGGCCGTTATCGAGATGCCGGTATATTGCGGGATGGAATAGATCAGCAGCGGCAAGGGCGAAGCATCGGCCACAGCTAGGTAGTGCCGCTCGAGCGCCGCGGAAGTGAGCAGTGGCTTGAAATAGTGCGGTGTTTTGATGAGCACCGCGTCATAACCAAGCTCAGCGGCCCTGCGCGCGTGAGCGACCGTTTCGCTCGTGCTATCCACACCCGCGCCGGCGATCAGGAGCTTGCCGGGGGCAGCGAATTCGCGGGCCGTGTTCCAGAGGCGATCGATTTCGTCGAAGCTGAGCAGCACGGATTCGCCGGTCGAGCCGACGACGACGTAGCCCCGCAGACGGGTGCGATTGTAGCGCCCCAGGTTTTCGCGAAACTTGTCGAGCGCCAAGGAGCCGTCGGACGCAAACGGCGTGGTTAGCGCCGCAAAAATTCCCTCGAATCTCATGTTGAAAGTTTAACCCATCGCCTAAGGCAGACAAAGCTCCGGCGTTCACCTGTCATGAAAATTATTAATCGGCGGAGGTGTGATGGCTGTGAGGAGCGCCGGCGCTGGTGGCGTGCAAATCCTGAAGCGCATTGACGCCGAAGGAATGATCGATCAGCGCGCGAATGCCGCGGGCCGCGGCTTGCGCGGCCGAAAGCGTAGTGATGCAGGGAACCTTATAGCGCACTGCGGCGCGGCGGATGGATTTTTCGTCATAAAAGGACTCGCGGCCGAGGGGCGTATTGATGATGAGATCGACGCGGCCGGTTTTCACCAGATCGATGATATTTGGCCGGCCTTCGTTGGCCTTATAGACGGCCTCTGCGGGTATTCCTGCCGCGGAGAGCGCCGCGGCCGTGCCCCGAGTGGCGAGCAAAGTGAAGCCAAGCTGCGAGAGGTCGCGCGCCAAGGAGAGAACATGGCGTTTGTCGTGGTCGTTCACGCTGACGAAGATGGTGCCCTTGCGGGGCAGCTTCTGTCCCGCCGCCAGCTGCGCCTTGGCGAAGGCTTCGCCGAAGGTGCGCGCCACGCCCATGACTTCGCCGGTGGAGCGCATCTCCGGGCCGAGGATCGTATCCACGCCACGGAATTTGCTGAAGGGGAACACCGGCGACTTCACGGCGTAATAGTCGCGGACGCAAACCTCGGCCACGCCATCCGATTCGGTCACCGGCAGATTCATGGAAGAAAGTTTTCGTCCGGTCATCAATCGAGCGGCCACTTTCGCCAGCGGCACGCCGGTGGCCTTGCTGACGTAAGGAACCGTGCGCGACGCGCGCGGATTGACTTCCAGGACGAATACGGTATCGCGCTGGATGGCGTATTGCACGTTCATTAAACCAATCACGCCGAGCGATCGCGCGAGCCGATTGGTGTAATCGCGAATGCGCGCCAGAGCCGAAGGCGTCAGGGATACCGGCGGCAGGACACACGAGGAATCGCCGGAATGCACGCCGGCCTCCTCGATGTGTTCCATGATGCCGCCGATCACCACATTTTCGCCGTCAGCCAAGGCGTCGACGTCCACTTCGGTGGCTTCCTCGAGAAACTGATCGATGAGGACGGGCCGCGCCGGACCCATCAGCGCGGCTTGAGCCACGTAATCACGCACGGTTTGCAAGTCGTAAGCGATGACCATGGCGCGTCCGCCGAGCACGTAACTGGGGCGCACCAGAACCGGCAATCCGATCTCCTTGGCGACGCGAGCGGCCTCGTCGGGGATGAGCGCCGTGCCGTTGCGCGGCTGGGGAATACGAAGATCGTCGAGCAGGCGCCCGAAACGGCGCCGGTCTTCGGCCAAGTCGATCGACTCGGGAGGCGTTCCGATAATCGGGACGCCGTTCGCCTTCAGGTCAAGCGCCAGATTCAGCGGCGTTTGACCGCCAAATTGCACGATTACGCCCTGCGGCCTCTCGCGATCCATTACGGCGAGAACGTCTTCAAGCGTGAGCGGCTCGAAGTAGAGGCGGTCGGAGGTGTCGTAATCAGTGGAGACCGTCTCGGGATTGCAATTGACCATGATGGTTTCGTAACCATCTTCGCGCAGGGCAAACGAAGCGTGGCAGCAGCAGTAATCGAATTCGATTCCCTGCCCGATACGATTGGGACCGCTGCCAAGAATGGCGATTTTGGGCCGCTCCGCGGGGTCAGCCTCGTCTTCCTGTTCATAGGTCGAGTACAGATAGGGCGTGAAGGATTCAAACTCCGCGGCGCAGGTATCGACGCGCTTGAAAACGGGCCGCACGCCCAATTCATGCCGCCGTTTCCGCACAGATGCTGACTTTACGTTCCATAGCTTCGCGATTTCCTCGTCGCTCGCGCCGGAGCGCTTCGATTCGAGCATCAATTCCGCGGAAATCCTGTGCAGTGAGCTAGCTCTCACGCGCGAGTCGATCTCGAGCATCCCTTCGAGATGCTGTATGAACCAGGGATCGATCTTGGTGAGCGAACAAATTTCTTCACGCGACATGCCTCGATCAAGCGCCTCAAACAGCCAGTGAATTCGATCCGGCCCTGGAACGTGCAGCCGCTCGCGCAGCAACGCCGTCGTCACCTCGGCCGGTGGACGCCACGCGGTGCTCGGTTCGAGCGCGCGAATACCCTTGCAGAGCGCTTCTTGAAATGTGCGGCCGATGGCCATGACTTCGCCCACCGATTTCATCTGCGTGCCGAGAGCGGTATCCGCGCCCGGAAATTTCTCGAACTGCCACTTGGGAATTTTTACTACCACATAGTCAATCGTGGGCTCGAAGCATGATGGAGTCTTTTTGGTGATGTCGTTGGGGATTTCGTCGAGCGTCATGCCCACGGCGAGACGCGCGGCGATCTTGGCGATCGGAAAGCCCGTGGCTTTGGAGGCCAGGGCCGAACTGCGCGAGACGCGCGGGTTCATCTCGATCACCACCATGCGGCCGGTGGAAGGCTCCACCGCGAACTGGATATTCGATCCGCCCGTCTCCACGCCGACTTCGCGGATGATGGCGGCAGCGGCGTCGCGCATGCGCTGGTATTCCTTGTCGGTGAGCGTTTGCGCCGGAGCTACAGTGATGGAATCTCCGGTGTGAATGCCCATGGGATCGAAATTCTCGATCGAGCAAATGACCACGAAGTTATCGCGGACGTCGCGCATGACTTCCAGCTCGAATTCCTTCCAGCCCAGCACAGATTCTTCGACCAGGGCTTCGTGGACCGGGCTGGCATCGAGTGCCAAAGCGATGGCCTCCGAAAATTCCTCGTGGTTGTAAGCGATGGAGCCGCCCGTGCCGCCTAGAGTAAACGACGGGCGAATAACCACCGGGTAGCCAAGCTGATCGGCAAGCCGCAGCGCGTCATGAACGTTATTGACCACTGCCGAGGCGGGCATATCCAGCCCAATCTTGCGGCATGCATCTTTGAACCAGAGGCGATCTTCGGCAACTTTGATGGCTCGCAGCGAGGCGCCAATCAGTTCAATACCGTAGCGCTCGAGAACCCCGCCTTCCGCCAGTTCAACGGCAAGATTGAGCCCGGTCTGTCCTCCAACAGTAGGCAGCAGTGCGTCTGGTCTTTCGCGAGCGATGACCTGCTCCAGCAGTTCACGTGTGAGGGGCTCGATATAAGTGCGATCGGCGACTTCCGGGTCAGTCATGATGGTCGCGGGATTGGAGTTCACCAAAACGACCTGATAGCCATCGGCGCGTAAGGCCTTGCAAGCCTGGGTGCCCGAATAATCGAACTCGCAAGCCTGGCCGATGACGATCGGACCGGAGCCGATGATCAGAATTTTCCTGATGTCCGTGCGTTTTGGCATTTAGCTGAACGTGGCGCTCATTCGGTCACGGCGCGCCGCCCGCGCGTTTTGGGGGCCTGGTTTCGTTCATCAAGTCTGTAAAACGGCGAAACAGATAATGAGAGTCGTGCGGGCCCGGCGAGGCTTCGGGATGATATTGCACGCTGAAGAGCGGCAGTGAGCGATGCCGCATGCCCTCATTGGTGTAGTCATTCAGATTGACGTGCGTGATTTCCACCTCGCTGGCCGGCAGCGAATCGGGATCGACGGCGAAGCCGTGATTCTGCGCGGTGATCTCCACGTGACCGGTGCGCATGTTTTTCACCGGATGATTCGAGCCGTGGTGGCCGAATTTCAGCTTATACGTGCGCCCGCCCAGCGCGAGACCGCAAAGCTGGTGTCCCAGGCAGATGCCAAATATGGGCACGCGGCCCAGGAGTTTACGTATATTTTCCACCCCGTAAGTGACGGGTTCGGGATCGCCAGGGCCATTGGAGAGAAACACGCCATCCGGCTTCATCGCCAGTACATCTTCGGCAGAAGTGCGCGCGGGAACGATCTGCACGTCACAATGCGAATCCACCAACAAACGAAGGATGTTCTGCTTGATGCCGAAATCGTAGGCCACCACGCGAAAAGGACGCGACTCTTTTTCCGCAGCCGTTTCGTTTGCCTCCGTCCACGGCGAAGACGTGAGCATCGAACCCCGATCCCAGCGGTATGGCTTTTCGCAACTCACGCGGCTCGCCAGTTCCAAGCCGCTCATCGGCGCAACGCAGAGCGCTTCCTGCACGAGCTGCGCGGCAGGTGTACCGTCCGTGCAAACGATCCCGCGGATCGCGCCGACGCGCCGGATGTGCCGCACCAGGGCCCGCGTGTCCAGGTCCCAAATCACCGGAATGCGATGGCGGTCCAGGTAATGCTGCGCGGTTTCGGTGGAACGCCAGTTAGAAGCTAACGGGGAAAATTCGCGCACGATCAGCGCTTCGATAAAAGGCCGCTGCGATTCCTGATCGTCCAGGTTCGTGCCGACATTTCCGATGTGAGGATAAGTGAGGCAGACAATCTGGCCGGAATAGCTCGGGTCGCTGAAGACTTCCTGATAACCCGTGAGGCTGGTATTGAAAACAACTTCGCCGCCGCGCCGCGTGCAGGCGCCGGCAGCGCGCCCGTTAAAGATTCGTCCGTCCTCGAGCGCGAGAACGGCAGGGCGTGGCTGTGTTTCCGCCAGCGGTTCCTCCAGGAACGTTCATGCCAGAAGCCAGGATTTTAGCTTAACGGCTACTCTCGGACGCATTCACCGATGTGATTGAGCCGAACTGAGTCCAAGGCCAATAGGCGAAGACGGCTTTGCCGTAAATGAACGCGGCCGGCACCGGCCCAAAGATTCGCGAATCATTGGAGCTGATGCGATGATCGCCCATGACAAAATATTCGTCGCGCGGTATCTCCACCGGGCCGTAGGCCGCCGTGTCCACATATTGCGACGGGACGTACGGCTCTTCGAGACTCTTTCCGTTAATGTAAACGCGTCCCCTGCGAATCTCCACCTCATCACCGGGCAATCCCACGACGCGCTTGATAAATGATTTCGTGCGGTCCAGAGGATACCAGAAGACGACCACATCTCCACGTTCAATAGGCTCGAAATGATATACAAATTTGTTGATAAAAATCCGCTCTTGATCCGAGAGCAGCGGAGCCATGCTGGTGCCCTCCACTTTTACCGGCTGGTAGAAGAAAACGATGATAATCATGGCCAGGCCGAGAGCGACCACCAAGTCGCGGGCCCAAACCCGCAATTCACGGTTCAAGCCGGAAGAGGGCCGCTGGACCTCGACGCGCGAAAGCTCATTCTGTGTTTGACTTTCGCTCGAAGAGAGCGGATTGGAGTGGACCATCTGCTCCATGGATACGTGTAGATCGCTCATTTATATCATGCCGAGAAGCCGGGACGCCAGTGCCCAGTGATTTCGCGTGCCGTGCGGCTCAACCCGCTGCACGCACCGTCCAATATTCAGATGCAGCGCCGAATCGTCGAGTTCTTTCTATTTGGAGGGATGTGCGCCGTGAAGTTCCGCCTGACCTTCCCTTTCCTGATCCCGATGGCCGCCCTCCTTTGGAGCCCGCTCGACGCCATCGAAGTATAGATGGGTGGCCGCGAGACCTGCGACCACCGCGGTCTCCGTCCTAAGTATGTTCTTACCGAGCGACGCCTCCCGGAAACCGGCGGCGGAAGCGGCCTCGAATTCCTCATCCGTCCAGCCTCCCTCCGGACCGACCGCTAATGCGATTCGCTGCGGCGCCGTTTTTTCACTTATTTTAGACGCAGCCTCCTTCAAAACGGCTTGCAGAGGAACCACTCCGCTGCGTTCGGAAAAAAGGACCTTTAGAGACGCGGCAGTTTCACCGAAGGCCGTAGCAGGCCGGGTCACACCTTGAAGAGCCGGCGGGCGCAGGCAGCGCGCCTGTTGGGCCGATTCCAGCAGGATTTTCCGCCATCGAACCGCGCGTTTTGCGGCGGCGGACACCAGGGCCTTCTCGCTGCGTTCGGCGGCCAGCGGCACGACTGCGTTAACGCCGAGCTCCGTCGCTTTCTCCAGGGCCCATTCCAAGCGATCGAATTTAACGATGGCGAGCAGAAGGGAAATTTCTAACGAGGCGCCCGGGGCAGGAAGCTTTTCGACTAACGAGAAATCAACGCGATCGCTGGAAAGCCGCTCGATTCGAGCGAGAAAGACGGAACTGCCGTCACTCAATTCATAAAGCTGACCGGCCTCGGCGCGCAGGACCCGGCCCAGGTGATGCGCGGCGTCACCCCTGAGGCGGGCTGTGCCGCCGGCGAACGCGTCAACGAAAAAGCGCCGGCGCAACGGAGACCTCTCTTGCGGGCCAGGCCGCTAGCCAAAAATGTCTTTTACTTTCTCGAAGAAGGACGAATTGCGTTCGGCCGGGCGATTTTCCACCTTGAGCATTTGGTCCAGTTGCTGCAGGAGCAGGCGCTGGTCGCGCGTAAGTTTGGTCGGCGTAATCACCCGCACGTTCACGTACAGATCGCCTTTCCCCCCTCCATGCGGATCCGGCAATCCCTTACCCTTCAGGCGAATGATGGAACCTGTCTGGGTCCCCTCGGGAATGGAAACTTTCTCCTCGCCATTGAGACCGGGTACGCTGAGCTCGGCGCCCAGCGCGGCCTGCGCAATGCTGACGGGCATTGTGCAGTAAAGGTCCGCGCCGCGGCGCTCGAAAAACGGATGTTCCTTCACATCCAGAACGATGTAGAGATCGCCGGGAGGCGCTCCATTGGCTCCGGGTTCGCCCTCGTTGGGCACGCGAATGCGCGTTTGCGAATCGACGCCCGGGGGAATGCGCACTTCGATTGTTCGCGTCCGCTCGACCCGGCCGCGGCCTCGGCATTCCGGGCATTTTTCGCGAATCATCTGACCCGCGCCCTGGCACTGGGGGCAGGTGCGCGAGATGGAAAAAAAACCCTGTTGATAATGCAGTTGTCCGCGCCCTTTGCAGGTCTCGCAGGTCACCACACCGGTGCCGGCTTTCGCCCCGGTTCCCTTGCAAGCCTCGCACAGCTCCTGCCTGGGCAGACGAACCTTGGTGCTGACGCCCGCGGCCGCCTCCTCAAACGTCAGCTCCATGTCATACCGCAGATCGGCGCCGCGCTGCACGCGCTGACGGCCGCGGCCGCCGGTGCGTCCGAAAATGTCCTCGAATCCAAAAAAGTCGCCGAAGATATCCTGAAATTCCTCGAAGATCGAGGAATTGAAGCCCGCGTCGGCGGAAACGCCGGAAACGCCGGCATGGCCGTAGCGATCGTACGCCGCACGCTTTTGGGCATCGGAGAGGACGCTGTAGGCTTCCGTGGCTTCGCGAAACTTCGCTTCGGCAGTGTCCTTTTGCTCCGGATTGCGATCGGGATGCCACTTGAGCGCAGCCTTGCGGTAGGCAGACTTGATCTCGTCCTGCACAGCCGTACGGCTCACGCCCAGCACTTCGTAATAATCACGCTTGGTCTGACGGGTCATGCCTCGATTCCGGTCTCCTGGGAAATGAGATGAATCTTAGAAACAATCATTTGTTATGGCGCTGTGCGGCGGATGTTTTGCCACTATCAGACCGGCCTGCGGCAAAAGAAACGCGGACGATGCTGGGCCGGACAACGCGGCCATGAAAAAGAAAGCCATCCTGCAAAACATCCAAAACAGTTCCCTCCGGATGATCGTCCGATTCGACGCGCTCGATAGCCTGATGGTAGTGCGGGTCGAAGGGCTTGCCCGCAGCCACGATGCGCTCAAGTCCATGGCGTGAGAGCGTGTCCCACAGCTGGCGATACATCAATTCCAGCCCTTTACGATATTCCTCGTAAGCCGGATCGTCGTGCGCCTTGAGCGCCCGCTCGAATGCGTCCAGCACCGGCAGAAGATCTTCAATCAAACGGCCTATTCCATGGCGCCGATCTTCCTGGCGCTCGCGCTCCACGCGCTTGCGGTAATTCTCAAAGTCCGCCTGCCGGCGCACCAAGGTCTGCATCAGTTCGTCCTTTTCGGCCTGCAAGCGGGCGGCTCGCTCGGCGAGCGCGGTCGCCTCGCCTCCTTCGGCCGGTTGGGCACCAGACCGTGGATCGGCCGGTTCTTCGCCCGACCGGGAGCGCGGCTCGAATTCAATCACGCTCTCATCGGGCTCTTTCTTTTGATGTTCGCGCTCGTCCATTTGCTTCCGAAGCCGTTGTCCTAACCTATCTCGTTCCCGAGATAGCGTGCGGCAGTTGGTTTCCGAAGATTGTCGTCCAATTTGATGTTCAAGACCGTGCGCAAGGGTTTAGCCGCGGCTGATGGCCTCGCTGAAGGCTCGCGCCATATAAGCCACCGCCGTGATGGCGCGCTCGTATTGCATGCGCATGGGCCCTAATACACCGAGCGAACCCTGCCCCTGATCCCGCACCATGTACGGGGCCGTGATCAGCGAAAGATGCTCGCCTGCCCCATTGATCTCCTTAACGCCAATTTGCACGTGCACGGGTTCGGGCGCTTCGATGCAACCATTCAGTAAAGCAATAAGCCTGCTTTTTTCCTCAATCGCAGAAAGCAATTCGCGCAAGGACTCGCCTCCGGCCAATTCAGGGGCCGAGGCAAATTGCGCCGCACCCTCCACATAGACCTCGCGGCTGCGATCCGTGTCGAGAACGGCCGGATCGCAAAGTTCCAGCGCGACCGGCAAAAGCTTGCTGTAGCGCTCCTTTTCGGAAGCGAGCTTGGCCAGCAGGTCCGCTCGAATCGCCTCCAGCGTCCAACCGCTATAGTGGCGGTTCAGGTACTCGGCGGTGCGATCGAGCTCGGACTGCATAAACTCATGCTCCGGGCGCAACACTTTGTCCCGGGTAGCGCCGCCTACGGAAATCAACACCACGACCACACGTCCATCCGGCAGGAGAAGGAAACGAATATGTTCTAATGCAGTATGGGCCAGCGGCGGCATAACCACGATTCCCAGCCCCCGTGAAACAGCGGCCAGCATGTGTCCGGCGCGCTCGGTGACCTCTTCCGCCGTCGTTGCGCCCTCCAGCTCCTGGCGAATCCAGTTCTTATCCTCTTCGCTGAGAGTGGCTTGCGCGGCGATCTGCTGAGCGAAGAAGCGATAAGCCGCGGCGGTCGGCACGCGGCCGGCGGACGTGTGGGGCTGGAACAATAATCCCGCATCCTCGAGATCGGCCATGACATTGCGGATGCTCGCCGAACTCAGCTGTTCAGAGTGAGATTTGGAAATCGTGCGACTCGAGACGGGTTCGCCCGTAGTGACGTACTCGCGTACGATTTCCGCGAGAATCTGCTGATTCCGTTTTGAGCTAAGGACAGAATCCTTCATCGGGTTACCCGGCCAAAAGCCCCACTAACCTTATTTTATTTTAGCTGTCAATTTGGGCGCGCTGCAAGCGGTTGGAGTAGTCGATGTAGAGAGTCTTCCATTCGGAGTAGAAATCCAGAGCCGCATTGCCCGCTTCGCGATGGCCATTGCCGGTTTCTTTGGTGCCGCCGAAAGGCAAATGGATCTCCGCTCCGATGGTGGGGGCGTTTACGTAAACAATGCCGGTGTGCAGATCTCGCATGGCCTGAAACGCGCGGTTCACGTCCTGGGTGTAGATCGAAGCGGAAAGGCCGTAGCGCACCCCGTTAGCGACTTCGATGGCCTCCTCGAAGCCGTCAATGGGTATGACGGCCACGACCGGACCGAAGATCTCTTCCTGCGCGATACGCATCCGGGGATCGCAATCGGCAAAAACGGTAGGCTCGTGGAACCACCCAGTGGCGTAGGCGCCATCAGTCAATCGATGGCCGCCGGTCATCAGTTTGGCGTCCTCGGTTTTGCCGATGGCCACGTACTCCATCACTTTGCCGAGCTGTTCTTCGTTGATGCAGGGACCCATATCGGTTGCTGGATCGAGTCCGTCGCCCACGCGAAGCGACTTTGCGCGCTCGACGAACCGGTGCAAGAACTCTTTGTAGATTTTCTTATGCACGGCCACCCGGCTCGCGGCGGTGCACCGCTGGCCTGTGGTGCCGAAGCCGCCCCAAATCGCGCCGTCGATGGCCAAATCCAGATTCGCGTCTTCGAGCACGATCAAGATATTCTTGCCGCCCATTTCCAGATGGCACGGGCGCAGCTTCGGCGCACAGGTTTGGCTCACCAGCCGGCCTACTTCACTCGACCCTGTGAAGCTCACCGCGGCTACACCCGGATGATCTACGAGCGGCGCGCCTACGTCCGGGCCGCTGCCATTTACAACATTTACCACGCCGCGAGGCACGCCCGCTTCCGTGAGTATCTGGATCAGCGTGTAGGTCGAGAGAGGCGTATCTTCGGCGGGCTTGATGACCACCGTATTGCCGCAGACCAGAGCCGGCATGATCTTCCACGAAGGTATAGCCATGGGAAAATTCCATGGCGTGATCAGGGCGCAGACACCAAGCGGCTGTCGCGCGGACATCGCAAATTTGCTCGGCAATTCCGAAGGCGTGGTCTGACCGAAGAGGCGGCGGCCCTCCCCTGCCATGTAATAGGTCATATCCATCGCTTCCTGCACGTCGCCGCGAGCTTCCGCCAGGACTTTCCCCATTTCCCGGGTCATATCGCGAGCCAGGTCTTCTTTGCGCCTTACCAAGGTCTCAGCGGCGCGATACAACATTTCCGCGCGTTTGGGAGCGGGCACTAAACGCCAGGATTCAAATGCGTCGGCAGCAGCACGGACGGCGGCGTCCACATCCTCGGCCGTGGAACGAGGAAACATCCCGATCAATTCGCGGCTGTTTGCGGGGTTGCGATCTTCAAACGCGAGGCCACTCGCGGATTCCATCCATTCGCCATTGATGAAATTCTTGAAAACCGTGGGGCGCACTGCGGTGGCCATAGACTCCTCCGAACATTATCAGGGTACACCGTTGTCAGGGAGTTTGGTGCTGCGGAGAAGCGCTAACTCCCTGGGTTTGAGGCGTAGGTAATGGCGCGGCGCGGCCGGCAATTTCTGAACCCAGGCCAAGCTTCTGCAAGGTAGGCGCGTCGAGCTTGCCGGTAGCCGTGAGACCATGCGCGGACTGGAAATCCTTCATGGCCTGGATCGTCGCATTATCCCATTTGCCGTTGGGCTGGCCCTTGTACGCACCGTGCGCAGCAAGCGCTGATTGAATCTCCGAGATCCGCGCGGCCGTCGGAGCGGTTTGGGCTCTCTGCCGAACTTTTCGCTTTCTCGCTGGCCGTGTTTTGGCGACAACCTTTTTCGTGCTTGAGGGGGTTGGCGTGGTGTTAGACGCCACGGTCTGCTGGCCCGCAAACGCAGCCGCCGTCAAGCCAAAGGCCGCAAGAAACAGGGTGGCAGTGATCTTCGAGATTATGTGCGCACGCATCTTGCCATTTACCGAGACAAACGGCTGCTCAACGCGACTGGGGGACAACTCCTGCCAGAAAGACCGTCAGCATGCGCTCGCCGTCTGCATGTCGCAAAACTTTAAATACCACATCCTGCCCAGCCTTCAACGCCGCCCTTAGTCTGCGATAGTCGGCCGCGGAAGTGACCGGCTGGTGATTGATCTCCTGGATCAGATCTCCGCGCGTGAACCCGACCTCCTCTGCAAACGTGGCCGGATCAACCTCGGAAACCACAGCGCCGCGATTGTTTAGAAAATCCGAGCGCCGCGTTCCATTCGCACCGATATCTCCGACCCGCAGACCGAAATCGGCCGGTACCACTTCGGCCGGCTGTGAGGGCCCGTGCTCATCATCGGAGCTGGATACGCGATCGGGAAAGAGCCTGGCGCGATCCTCCACGACCACGTCTGCTTCATGCTGCACACCACCGCGCATGTAGAGGATATGCACTTTGTTGCCGACTGTGGTTTGGGTAATCGGGTCCACTAGATCGCTGCCCGATTTCACCGGCTTACCGTTGACGCTGGTGACCACATCGCCCGGCTGAATCCCCGCTTTGTCTGCCGGGCTGCCTGGCTCAACATACTGCAACACCATGCCGTTGGCTGCGCCGAGTTCCCGAAGCACGATGGGATTGCTGCTTTGCTCTTCCACAAACGTGATGCCGATCGAACCGCGGATCACTTTTCCGTGCTGAACGATTTGGTTGTAAACACTGATGGCCATATTCGAGGGCAACGCGAACCCCACGCCCTCATAGCCTCGTCCACCCGTCATGATCGCGGTATTGATGCCAATGACGCTGCCGCTCATGTCCACCAGCGGACCGCCGGAATTGCCGGGATTGATAGGCGCGTCGGTTTGCAGAAAATGCTGAAATTGCCGCCCCACGTTGCCGCGGTCTTTGGCGCTGATAATCCCTGCAGTCACCGTGGCTTGCAATCCGAATGGGCTGCCAATAGCGAGAACCCAATCGCCGACTCGCACCCCGCTGGAATTTCCCAGCTTGACCACCGGCAAGTCGCGGTTGGCTTCAATCTGGATCACGGCCAGGTCGGTCTCCTTGTCCTTACCGATCACCTTGGCTGTGTAAAGCGTTGGCTCCGTATTCAACTGCACTTGAATCTTGGTGGCCTGTTCGATTACGTGATTATTCGTAAGGATAAATCCCTTTTTGTCCACAAGGATGCCCGAACCGAGGCTTCGCTCTGCTTCAGGTCCCTCGTTGGGCGCGTCGAAAAAGCGGTTGAAAAAATCATGAAACGGATCTGCTCCCCCGCCGCGATTT
Organism: Rugosimonospora sp.; assembly: GCA_035636675.1. Taxonomy (GTDB): domain Bacteria; phylum Acidobacteriota; class Terriglobia; order Acidiferrales; family UBA7541; genus Palsa-189. Next base: position 18,757 of record DASPYR010000031.1, read on the forward strand.
TGGGGCTGTCCCTTCCGGTCAATCACCTGAGTGGTGGAGATGTTCACCACCGCGGGTTCATCGCGTTCAACGATCGCGCCGAAGGCGCTGGATAAGCTCACCGGGTTAGGGAGCTCGAGGAGTGTGGCCCCGTTTGGCAGGAACGAGTGCGTCGCGTTCACCCGCACGGAAATCACGGTTCCGATGAGAATGCCAATGGACAACGTCAACGCAATAAGCAGGCTGGCAACAAGTTTCCGGTTGCGGGCCCAACTGGCCAACTCCTGTAGCTGAATACCCATGACCGCTCCCGAGGGCCGCTGAATGCCCGCATAGATGCGACGCTGGATTATAGCATCCGTCCACGCCTCTAAAGGAAAATCGGTTGGGCCCACTTGCCTGAGGACAAACACCTCTCAAGCGTACCACCGCGGGCGGAGGGGAGCAGCGCAGTTGCTCCTCACAGCCATGTGCTAAAATGCAGAAGCTATGGCTCCGCGGACGATGTACGACAAAATCTGGGAATCCCACGTGGTGCGCGAGGTTCCCGGCGAACCCACCCTGATCTATATCGACCGCCACTTGATCCACGAAGGCACTTCTCCGCAAGCTTTTGCAGGGGTCGAAGCTGCCGGCCGCAAGGTCCGCCGGCCGGACCTGACGTTCGCGGTGATGGACCACTCGGTGCCGACAAAGAACCGGGAATTGCCGATTCTGGATGACAATGCGCGGCTGCAATTCGAGGCCCTGGCGCGCAATTGCAGGAACCACGGCGTGCACCTCTTCGATATGTTCAGCCGCAATCAGGGCATCGTGCATATCATTGGCCCCGAACTGGGCATCACGCAGCCCGGCCTTGCCATCGTTTGCGGCGACAGCCACACTTCCACGCACGGAGCGTTTGGCGCGCTGGCCTTCGGCATCGGCACAAGCGAAGTGGAACACGTGCTGGCCACGCAATGCCTCCAGCAGGATCGCTCCAAGACCATGCTGGTTAGGTTTAGCGGCAAGCGCCCGAAGGGCGTCTCTTCCAAAGACCTCATTCTGACGCTCATTGGCAAGATCGGCATCTCTGGCGGTACGGGGCACGTGATCGAATACGGAGGCGACACAATCGCCGAGCTATCCATGGACGCGCGCATGACCATTTGTAATATGAGCATCGAGGGTGGCGCGCGAGCGGGCATGGTGGCTCCGGACCAAACCACGTTTGAATATCTCGAGGGCAGGCCATTCGTGCCGCGCGGGCGAGAGTTTCACTTGCTTGTGGATCAGTGGATGTCTCTGCCGAGCGACTTCGGCGCGAAATTCGATAAGACCGTGGAGTTGGACGCCACGCAAATTGCTCCCCAGGTCACCTGGGGCACGAATCCCGGCATGGTCACGAGCGTCACCGATCGCGTGCCCGATCCGAATTCTTTCCGCGATCCGGATGAGCAGAAGGCGGCGGTTCGCGCCCTCGAATACATGGACCTCCGGCCGGGAACGCCCATCGTGGATATCCTCGTGGATCGGGTTTTCATCGGGTCGTGCACGAATTCGCGGCTGGAGGACCTGCGCGCGGTGGCGCGCGTGGTTCGCGGCAAACACGTGGCGCGCACCCTGAAAGCGGCGTTGGTCGTGCCGGGCTCGCGCGTGGTCAAGGCCAAAGCGGAAGCGGAAGGGCTCGATCGCATTCTGCGCGAAGCGGGATTCGAATGGCGCGATGCAGGATGCAGCATGTGTATTGGCATGAACGAGGACGTCTTGCCACCCGGCGAACGCAGCGCCAGCACATCGAACCGCAATTTCGAGGGGCGCCAGGGCAAGGGCAGCCGCACGCATCTGGTGAGCCCGATCATGGCCGCCGCGGCGGCGATTGCGGGACATTTCGTGGACGTCCGCGAACTCGGCGTGGACGTGATGGAGTAGCGCGATGCAGCCGATATCCAGACATACCGGCCTGGTGATGCCGCTCGATCGCGTGAACGTCGACACGGACCAGATGGTGCCCAAGCAATTTCTGAAGGCTCTCACGCGCCAGGGCTTCGGACGGAATCTTTTTTATGATTGGCGCTACCTGCCGGGCGAAGTTCCCAATCCTGAATTCGTGCTGAATTTTCCGCGTTATCGGGGCGCATCAGTGCTGCTGGCTCGCGCCAATTTCGGCTGCGGTTCCAGCCGCGAACATGCGCCCTGGGCGCTGCTCGATTACGGCTTCCGAGTGATCATCGCGCCGAGCTTTGCCGATATTTTTTATAACAATTGCTTCAAGAACGGCATCCTGCCGATCACGCTGCCGGATGCACAGGTGGATGAACTCTTTCGCCGCGCAGAGGCCAAAGAGGGCTACAAACTCACCGCGGATCTTCCTGACCAGACGATTAGTGATGCGCAAGGACTCAAATTCCATTTCGATATCGACGATTTCCGCAAGACGGTGTTACTCCAGGGACTTGACGATATTGGTTTGACGTTGAAGCACGAGCCAGAAATTACCGCCTACGAGCAGCGCCACCATCCGCAAGCGACCCTCTACGAAGCCGTCGATTTTAAGCAGTAATAACACTTAGTGTTTTTTTGTAGCGCTGGGCTTCAGCCCGGCGCATTTGCTGCGGCCGGAATCGCCCGCTGTGGCACAGTGACTTCGACCATGCCCATCTCTGTGTTCTGTGTGTCGGATCATGCTCGAGAGACGAGCGGCGGCCAGCGGTTCACGTCAGGTGCTGTAGAGTCTCGGCGGGCGGAACGGAAGACTCGACGGCTGGAGCAGGTCCCAACAATTCGGCAATCAGAATTCCGCCCAGAATCAGGGCCGCGCCCCCGAGGGATCGCGCGCCGAGTCGCTCATGGTAAAAAGCGAAGGAAGTCAGCCCGGCGAACACGGGTTCCAGCGTGAAAATAATCGCCGCATGACTCGCCGTGGTGTATTGCTGCGCCCACACCTGCACGGAAAAAGCCAGGGCCGTGGCGAAGATTCCCGTGGCGATCACGGCCAGGACTAGCCCCGGCGTCCAGAAGAGGCGCGGCTGCTCCGCGCCGATCACAGCGAAGAGCGGAACGCACAAAATCGTAAATAGCGTCGTGACGGCTACCTGGATCAGCGTCAGCGCGCCCGCGGAATAGCGAATGGTGTAATGACCGATGCTGATGACGTGCAGCGCAAACATGAAGGCACAAGCGAGGATCAGCAGATCGCCCCGGTTCAGCGCCGCCAATCCTGAGGGCGGCACGGCCAGAAAGTAAAGTCCGGCAAACGCCAGGAGCGCACCGAACCAAACCCACAAAGGCACGCGGCGCGACCCGCATAACGCCAGCAATACAGGGACGAGCACGACAAAGAAGCCGGTAATGAAGGCGGCTTTGGAGGGCGTGGTCAGCTCGAGGCCCGCCGTCTGAAATGCGTATCCGCCAAACATGCAGCAGCCGATGATTGCTCCCGCACGCAAGCCGCTTGCGCCTACCCTCCGAAGCTCGCGTCCATACATGAGAAACAGCACCACAGTGGCCAGAAGAAAGCGCAGGGCCAGAAATACAAAAACAGACGCATTGGCCAGGGCATCCTTGACCAAAACGAAGGTTGCGCCCCAGATCAAGGTGCAACAGATGAGCAGGAGATCGGCTTTGAGCTTTTGAGGCACACGCGCAGGCGCGAAATCAGTCCGTGGGCGGATTCAGCCCCGCCACTTGCAGCAATGTAAGCAGGAGCCGCTGCATCCCAATCTCGCGGCCCGTCGGATCGTACCATTCCTGCAGTGAATGCGCCCCGCCGGAATTTCCTCCAGCGCCGAGCGCGATAGCGGGAATGCCGAGTGAAAGCGGAATATTGGCATCGGTAGAAGACCGTTCCATGCGCGCGCGATTGCCCAGATAGTCGTCGGCTGCTTGAACGGCGGCGAGAAGCGGAGAATTCGGCGGCAATTCACCGCCCGGCCTCAGCCCCAACACCTTCGTACCTATAGACAAACCCGCGCCGCCGGCCATGCCGTGGTCGCGCGCGGCTTGCATCTCCTCATCCATGCCGCTCTGGATGGACCGGCGCAAAGCAGTTTCCAGTTTAAGGATTTCGGGTTCGGCTTCCGAGCGCAGGTCTACTTTAATGGAAGCCTTCGCGGGAATCGAGTTCACCGATGTGCCGCCTTCAATGCTGCCGACGTTGAAGGTGGTCCTGGGGCTATCGGGAGGCGGCGTTTTCAGGAAGAGGGCGATGCCGCGTGCCAGCGCATCAATAGGATTGGGCACCCCGAAATCGGACCAGCTATGGCCGCCGGGACCGCTGATCGTAATTTCCACGCGGCGCGAGGCGAGCGCCGCAGTCGTGACGTAATCGATGGATGCGCCGTCGAGAGCGATCACATAGCGGAGCTGCTTGCGGTACTCCTCGACCAGTTTGCGAATGCCGCGCAAATTGCCTTCCCCCTCTTCGCCTACGTCGGCAACAAAAAGGACCGAGCTGCGCGTTTCAAGCTTGGTGTCACGCATAATGCGCGCGATAACGGGCAGCGTAGCCAGCCCAGCCCCGTTATCGGAGATTCCCGGCGCCCACAGCTTGCTTCCCTGGCGGCGCACGTGCACATCCGTGCCCGCCGGAAAAACCGTATCCAGGTGCGCCGTAATCAGAACAAACTCTCCCTTTGCGCTGCCCGCGCGCTCACCGATGACGTTGCCTGCCTCATCCGTATGCACCTTCAGGCCTGCATCGGCCAAGAGCTTGGCCAGATGCGTTCCTCGCAAAGATTCACGAAAGGTCGGCGCGGGTATTTCGGCGATGCGGATCTGTTCCTCGGTTACCGAGGGAGCTTCGCTGGCGAGCTTCGCCAATGCCTGCCGCACGCGAGGATCGGCGGTAATATCCGCCGCGGACGAGCGGCCTGCCCGAACGGCGTTGCGCGTAGAGAGCACTCCCACAGCCGAGAGCATAACGCACAGCAGGCCCCAAATCATAACCGGCCCGATGGCGCGTTTCAGCATGGGCATTGGCTTAGCCACCGAAGCTGTCTCTTGAAAATGCCCACGTTCGAAGGCATCCGGAGATACCCGCGCAGACGCAACGAAATGCTCGAACTGTCATCATTAGCGGCTCAAATGCTCGCGCAGAGCGCCAGGATTTCTTCGTCGGTCAGCACGCGCGAGGCCTTTTTTGCTGTGTCGAAAATGCGCAAGACCAGTTCTTCGGTAACGGGAATTTCGTGTCGTTCAAGCCAGTATTGCACGTTCGAGCGGCCGCTCAACGGGCCAACCTCGATCACTTGCTCGAGACCGAACAGGTGCGAGGGCACGCCGCTATAAACGGTATTCGCCAGCATCGGATCGGATTTCTTGAAGGCTTTTATGATCGCCGCGGCGTGCACTCCGGTGGCGGTGCGGAATGCGTCGCGGCCCACCACGGGATAATTTGGCGGAATCGGAATACCCGTGGCGCGCGCCACGGTCTCGCAATAGCGCTTCAGTTGCGAAAGATCGCGGTCAATCAAGCCCAAGAGGCGCAAGTTCACCAGCATCAGTTCCATGGGCGTATTGCCCACGCGTTCGCCCAGCGAATTTGCGGCCGCGTGCACCTGGTCTGCGCCGGCCAGAACCGCGGCCAGCGAATTAGCCACCGCGAGACCCCGATCGCAGTGCCCGTGCCAGTCGACGCGAACCTCAACACCACAGGGCGCTACAATTTTTTCGCGCACGAACTGCACCAGGCTGTAAGCCCCCAGCGGCGTAGCGTGGCCCACGGTATCGCACAAAACTACCGAAGTGGCGCCGCAGCGGATCGCCGTCGAATAGAGCCGCTCGATGGTCTCCGGATCGGTGCGCACGGTATCTTCCGTTACGAACATGGCTGCAAGGCCGTGGCGCACCACGAAGCTCACCGCGTGTTCGACCGTGCGTTGCAGATGGTCGGTGGTCCAGTCTTCCACCAGCCGTCGGATCGGGCTCGAACCCAAAAATGTGGAGGCTTCGATGGCGATGCCCGCGCGCTGCGAAATGTCTACGATCGGGCGAATGTCATTTTCGTGCGTTCGCGCCGCACAATTGGGCCTGATCTTCAGGCGCGAACGGACAATTTCTTTAGCCAGGGCCTCGGTATCGGCGTAGGCGCGCGGCCCGGCGCCGGGCAGGCCGATATTCACCATCTCAATTCCGAGCGCCTCCATGAGGTGGAGAATTTCGATTTTTTCGCCGATAGGAGGATCGTTTACGGAGGGATTTTGCAAGCCATCACGCAGCGTCTCGTCGTCCAGCGTGATTTTCCGGCGCGTATCGAACTGGATCCGCCCGACCTTATTCCAGTCGTAGATCAGCTCTGCATCATTCATCGCCGCTCGTCCATCACGCCTTCGAACGGGCCTTTCGCAACCGGCGCCGCGCGGTTACCGGAGTGACTCTAATATCGAAGCGTGAAGCTATGAGGCAGTTGCTCGGGATCGGGCCGATAAAGCGTCTTGCAGAATTCGCAACGGTAAATCTCTGCATTTGGTCCGACGATCCGCTCGATCTCCTTGGGATAGTCGTACCATCGCTTCAGGTGTCCCGCGCAGAGCTTTCCCTTGGCGTCCTTTTCATCACAGGCACGTTGCCGGTGTTTGCGAACTTTTATCTTCGTTAGCGCCGGTGCCGTCTCTTCAGCGAC
>DASPYR010000032.1:0-3506 GCA_035636675.1 Rugosimonospora sp.
TGTCGCGGCAAAATGAGAATGTCCGGTTTGTGCAAAGTAGAAATGTCCGGTTTCATCCAAGGCGGGAGGCAGGATGGAACCGGAGCGAATCGAGTTGAGTGCGAAAGAACGGGAGCGGCTGAAGGTGTTACACGAAGTCGAACAAGGACATCTGAAACACGTGGAAGCGGCGCGGCCCTTTAATAATGCGTTTCTCAGGACTTGCAAGGTGGTGGTCATGTCTTTGCCGATGAACCGCGAAATTGCCCGCGGCAAGCTCGGGGCCACCAAGCCCTGCACTTGGGCCAACCAGTTTGGTGGTAACATGCCACGGAAGTCCGCGAGGGTTCCGGGGTAGGCATGAGGCGCAACTCTTGTATCGTAGTTCTCCGATCCAAAGCAAAACTAATCCAGGGCAAACACGGAGGTGAGACTTCAAATGCTGCAATCCGTTAGAAACCCTTGTTCAACGACGCTCGTGCTTGTTGCAGTGGTCCTCGTGGCGGGGCTGATCCAGCCTGGCATAGGACGAACTCCTGGGAGGAAGGCACAGCCGCTCGCGGGGTTAGCGCCCGCGGCGAACGAGACGCTGACGTACGACCACGTGCATCTCGGCGTTCCCGACCCGGCGAAGGCGGTCGAGTGGTACGCCAAATACATGGGTGGTCAGCCCGGGCCGGCGGGGGAGCCGAACGAGCGCCTCCTTTTCGGCAAAATCCGATTCATCTTCCTGAAGAACGACAAGCCTCTGCCCAGTGCCGGCAGCGCCATCGATCACATCGGTCTTTCCTTCGCTGATCTAGCCGCAAAAATGAAGGAGTTCGAAACGGCAGGCATCAAGATCGTCATGCCGATCCAAGAAGAACCAGGGCTGTTCAAGCGCGCCTTTATCGAAGACCCGTGGGGCACCAAAATCGAGGTCCTGCAGGATCCCGAGACGCTCGGCTTCCACCACGTCCATCTGCGGGCACCTGACCCTGAGGCTGCCTTGAAGTGGTACCTAGACATGTTTGGCGGCGAGCGTAGAAAGCTGAAAGGACGGGTTGACGCTGTGAAGTATGGCGAGGTCTGGGTTCTCGCGGAGAAAGGCGACGCCACGCCGAGCGAGGGCCACGCAATCGATCATATCGGTTGGCGGACTACCATGGACCTCGGCGCGAAGGCCGCCGAGCTCAAAGCCAAGGGCGTGAAGTTTACAACCGAGCCCAGGCCCGTGCGGGACATCCACATGTCATATGTCGAAGGTCCGGCGGCCGTAAAGATTGAATTGCTACAGCGCTAAAGGCCGCCGGGCAGCCGCGAGCCCGCAATCTTTCGAATAGCAGAGACGTGCCTCAAGGATTGCCTCTGGGCAGAGTGATATCCCTGCTCATGACGTGTTGATAGCCCTCGCGAGCCTGGGGCGGCTATTTTGGCGGTACCGCCAGGGACGATTCGCTGTTGTGACTCACTGGCAACGCGAAAACGAGCAAGCTGTTGCCAGACTTTGGCTGGTGAAGCTCCGGGGCCAATTCCGATGGAATCAACGTCGACCAGCTCCCGCCGCCAGTCCCAGCGGGCATGGCTAAGTACTGCTTCCCGTTCGCCAAGTACGTAATTGGGAACCCCTGCGCAGGAGTTGGCAGACGCGTCTGCCAGAGAATCTTTCCGCTAGCCGCGTCGTACGCGTACATGTGACGATCCCAGTCGCCGCCGATTACGACTCCTCCGGCGGTGGCCAGCGCGGCGGTATTGGACGGTGAAGGTGTGCGATGACGCCACAACACCTTGCCGGATCGGATATCCATGGAGAGGAATTCACCCAGGTTGCCTCCCGACTGTGGATATTTATAATCCCGGCGCCGGACCGGACCAACACCGCCCTTGCCGATTACCTTCTCCACTGCGCTGAAGGTGGCCCTCTCGCAGTTCAGGGCCATCGGGATGTACAACGCATTGGTTTGCGGGCTGAAGGCCATCGCTCGCCAGTCCTTGAATCCGGCTGTGCTCGGACACATCTCGAGCTCGACACCGATCTGTGGGATCTTCCGGTAGGTGACTTTGCCACTCTCCGGACCCACCTCCACGATGTTCTGGTAGCCTAGATCGGTGGCGTGGATGAACGCGCCGGTGGTCCGGTCGAGCTGCCAGAGGATGCCCAGCTTGCCCATCTTGAAGAGTGACTTGCGGCCGCCGGAGTCAATCAGGATGTTCTCGAACACCTCATCCATGTCCTGCGTTTCGCCGGGAAGGTGCTGGTAGTACCACTTTATTTTTCCAGTGTCCGGATCGAGCGCCAGGGTCGAGTTGGTATAGAGCGCGTCGCCGTCTGTTCCGCGGACCGCTCTGGCCCACGGTTTGGCCTGCGCCGTGCCCCAATAGACGAGGTTCGCTTCTGGATCGTAGCTGCCCGGGATCCACGCGTCGCCGCCTGCGCGGAAAGCCAGCGGCAGGTCGCCCCATGTGTCGCCGCCGGGCTCACCAGGACGCGCAACGGTCGACGTTCGCCACAGCTCCTTTCCGGTGGCCGTATCATGCCCGCTGATGAAGCAGACGTCCTCTTTGTAGCGGCTGCAGCCTGTCATACCCGCGATCACCTTGCCGCGAACGACGATTGGGCCGGAAGTGTATCCGTATCCCAGTTTTGAATCGGCCACCGGCGTGTCCCACGCCACCTTCCCTGACCGGGCGTCCAGGGCGATGATATGGGCGTCATTCGTCGTTCCGAATATCTTGTCTCCGTAAATCGCGATGTTTCTTTGGACCCCGTTGCCTTCGCCGCCAACTCCTTCGGGCGACTTCGCCCCCTCGGGGCGATATTCCCAGATCAAGTCTCCCGTCGCGGCGTCCAACGCCTGAATGACGCCGCGCGGGTTCGGCAGGTACATGACCCCGTCGTGGACGAGTGGCGTAGCCTCCTGAGCGCCCGTGTTTTCCATCGCCCACGACCAGGCGAGTTGAAGTTGCTGGACGTTCCGCGTGTTAATCTGATCGAGCGGGCTGTACCCCCACGCGTTGTCGGTGCGCCTCCAGTTGAGCCAATCGCCTGGAGAGGGGTTGCGCAGCATGGGCTCGGTGACCGGGCGGAAATCTTTCACCTGTGCCGTGAGCCAGAGGCTCGCCAGCAGAACGCTGATAAAAATCGAAAAAACGAATCGCCGTGTCATAGAGCTGACCTCCTCACGAGTGTTCACCTTTGGCGTGCGAGAGGGGCGATAATTCGAATCGAATTGGGCCGATGATAAGCGCAGGTTGGGCGTCTTGAAGCGTCATCGCTCCCATCCCCACGATTTTGTTCACTCGGAAATACTCAATTAATTCCAACCCCCTCATTCGCTGCGCGTTGTCGTCCCAGGCTATGGGGGGGACGTGTGAAGACATTCTGGAAGGCCGTAAGCTAGCTAACCAGCTGTCGGGGGGTACACTCATCTAGGAGTGTCCTTACGCGCCGCCGCGGGGAAAGCCCTTCACGGTGACGACCTTCTTGGGATCGGCCTTCACATCGACCACGATACCGAAGAACGGGGCCATCATCTCTTCCCAAGTCT
>DASPYR010000033.1:0-2455 GCA_035636675.1 Rugosimonospora sp.
ACGATTGTTACCACTGTCTACGTGGCTGCTTGGGAGGGGCGGCGCGTCCGTAGCTGGACAAAGGAGGCCCGAATGAAGACGCTTGCTTCAATTCTGGGGCTCGCGGCCGGTCTCACGGCGTTTCCTGCGCTTGCGGGCTCCGGCTTCCTAGATTCATGGCAGGACCTCGCCTAGCGAGCGTCGAAGAGTGGGATCGCTGGGCTCAAGGCGTCCCTCGTCTGCAATGGCCTCATCGATGGCGTAAAGTGTTTGGCCGATCAGGCGTCACGCCCGAGACGTTCATCGACAATCTGCCGCTGCGCTGGCCAGATACTGAGGCAAGCTGATCGTTCGAGGCTGAACCCAGATTTGCCGAGCGGTGGCCGGGAGGCTTGAGCCCCCGCCGGGCCCTTCTCGTTTTGGGTAATTGAACCTGCGCATCGCTCGGCGCTCCCCGATGGGGTGAGAGGGACGCCGGCGCATTCATGAGGGTCACCGCAAACTGATCCTCGTGTGCCCCGAGCATCAATCCAGGCGGCCGCAATAGGTCGGAAATCCTGGGCGGAATAGGTTCTTTCAGAACTCCGCTATAGATCTCAACCTGCCGCCATGTTTAATTTTATCTGCGCACGTTTGCTACGTCCGTTCATTTTAACCGCCCCAGGCGACGAATGCTTCCTTGAACGCTCGTTCTCCGGGCTCGCCCTTTTGCACGGCCAAAACAGCGCGCCGACCGTTGTTGTAAACGATCGGGATGTCGAACCAGGCGCGCTCCTTCAGCAATTCCCTATTGCGCTGCACATCGCTCTCGGCTGCTGAGACACCGAAAAGGAAGAATCCGGAGGTCACCTTCGCGGTAAGCCCCGCCAATGGCGCACCAGGGGTCTGCTCCGCCAGTTTCATCAGAATGCTCGGAACATTAGAAATGCCGCCTAAGGGGAAATCGGGGGGCAGCTTGAACATGATTTCGATCATATGGCTCGCCGGCAGCCCCTTATCGATGTTGCGGCAGACCGACAACTTCATGCTGATGCGGCGCTCCGGAATCTCCAGTTCGGCTTTGACCACAAGCTCGGATGCCTGCCCCGGTCCCAGGGAGATGGCCTCGGTTCGCCAAACCACCGACCCCTCATAGCGCTTCTTTTGCGCACCAGCCGGGTCTTCCTCGTAAAGCACCACCTTTTGCGGAACGGCTGTAAACTCCTGACTACTTCTTGCCTGCCCACTTGCCGAAAAGCCTAGCTGACCGAATTGACCGATAAGATAGGAGGCCTTTGACCATAACTGGCCGAATTGTTGCGTCTGCATAGCCGTGCTTCCGACGAACAGGGTCGTGATACGATCGCGTTGCCAATAGAGCGTGAGGGGCAACGCAACGATAACGAGCACGCCCAGGAATGCGGCCTTCAGCGCTCTCGCCGGCCCGCCTGTCGGCTCAACCCGCCGCCTCGGTCGTGGCAGAGCGACACGTACGTCTGGGCAGGGACGTAACTCCGCGCTTCCGAGCGTGCTCTCACTCGCAAGCATTGTCATATCGCTCCGCTTGGCGGGCGACTCGAGCCGCCGACCGATCCGATCGAAGTACGTATCAACAGCCGGCCTCGGCTCGTGCGATGGCTTCCGTTCTTGTGGAATGGACCTATTGCTTTGGGCAAAGGACTGCATTGGCGCTTTGACCGAGTGCGCGTGGGCTGCCCAGCTCTCGGCAGGCCCGCGAGGGACCTTGAGTACCTCGACGGTGGTGTCCTGGGATTGCTCCTGGTCCAAATTTGAGAGTTTGCCGACGAATTGCGCCCGAACTGTATCAGTGCTCGCATCCTCTCGCTCTTCCTGCGGCGTGGAATCCGGCTTTACTCTTGCCGCACCAGCTACGAGCTGGCGACCAATGCACGACCCTTCCCGCTCGGGGGACTCAAGCGGCCTTGCCGGTGCGGTATCCAGGCGTGGGGTTTCGACCAGCAGCAGGCGCTCGGCCTCAATCTTGCGGATGGCCTCATTCAGCGCTAGGCGCTCGCGCATGATTTCCGATTCTGTGAGCGGCGGATCTAGACCGCAGAGCTGCACCTCCAACTCCGTCCGCGCGAGCCAATAGAACTCACGTCGGGAATCGGGACTGCTCTCTTTGAGACCTGCGATCCCGTTGGCTATCACTTTATAATAGTCGGTCATCGGTGACCAGAAGTCCGTGTGCCCAGCGGGGCTCACCCACAATGTTTACGGCGAGCCACCGTAATACTTCGCCGTTAACTCTTGATTACCTGAAAGAGATTTAGGGACGTAAAGTTAAGTTTGGGTATCACGCTTCATCCGATCACGATACGCGCCGCGGAAGCTGAAAGTGAGACGGCACAGGGCATCACCGACCTCGTCATCAATTTTTACAAACCCTTAGGGTTTTCCACCGCAAGGTACCCGCGCAACTTGGTCCAAGACTGGCCCTGATCGGACGCCTACACAACGCCGCCGACCGGGGCTC
>DASPYR010000034.1:0-11909 GCA_035636675.1 Rugosimonospora sp.
GCTACTTCGGGTTCGTGCCTCGCTGGATAGTTCCGGGCAACCTAGCTAGCTGCGTTCCTCCCCCGGCCCCGGCGCCGGACCCTTGTAGCGGAAGAAGCTCGAATACAGGCGTAACGTCATACGAGGACCTGACGGTTCCGCTGACTTACGAATGGAACCTGAATACTCAATGGGAATTTCTGCCAAGTTGGGTGCTGGAGGTGGGTTACGTCGGGTCGCACGGCATCCATCAGGCCAGTCCACAAGCGGTGCAGAACCCGACCGCCGACGGATCACCCGCTGCCTATCACTATAATGTAGCGCAACTCGCAGGTGGCCCCTGCGTCAGCTGCGGCATCAACAATGTTACCGTCAATACGGTCGGGAATGTTTTTCTGCGCGTGCCGAATCTAGGCATAGGCCCCACACAGAGTCGGCTGCAAACCATAAGCAACTACAAGTTCAATAGCCTGCAGGTGACCGTGCGGAAGCAGCTCTCCAAGGGTTTGCAGTTACAGGCTGCCTACTCCTGGAACCGCGGCTTCGAGCAAGTCGAACAGGGCGTTAACACTTATCCCTATATCGTCCAGGCGTACGCGCCGGAGTACTTCGTGCGGCCACAGCGCGTAGTCGTGAACTATGTGTGGAACCTGCCGCTGGGTCATCAGCAGGGCTGGGTGGGTAGGGTGACGGACGGGTGGACATGGTCCGGCGTGACGGTGTGGCAGAATGGCCAACCCATCGACATCGTCGACAGCAGAGGCGGACGCATCTTCGGCGTCAACACGGGTGTGGCCGCAGCTCTTGGCTCGGCTGCACTCTGCCCAGGAAAGACGACTGCGGACATCCTCACCACAGGCAGCGCCACGCAACGAGTATCGAATGGCTTAAACGGCCTTGATGGCTGGATAAACTCTTCGGTCTTTTGCACGGTGCCTCAGAAGGTCGGAGCGATCAACGGTGTCGGAGGCGGAGTCGGCTTCGGCGATATGGGCTTTGGTAATGTTCTAGGCCCGGGCCAAAGTAACTGGGATATGTCCCTCGGGAAGCTTATCAAGGTTCGGGAAACCCAGAACCTACAATTCCGAGCCGAGTTTTATAACACCTTCAACCATCCACAATTTGCCAATTTGGAGAACAGCGATGTGGCGCAGCACGCGGGGATGGGCTCAATTTTGAGAACTTCCGTAAATCCTCGCGTCCTTCAATTCGCGCTGAAGTTCCTGTTCTAGGAAGCTCCAGGAAAAACCAACCGCTCTCCGCGAGGCCAGCCATCACGGCTGGCCTCGCGCGTTTTTATTTACGCATAAGGGCGGCGGTCGCTTGGTTGCGGAAGGCCTTAAGGATCAGGAAAAATTCAGCTCTGTCGCTCCTCTTTAGTGACAAGCAAGAAGCCATGGTGCAGCGCGGGCACGGCCATCATCGAGAGGAGAGCATTTAGCTTGACAAAGAAGGCCCCGCTACTATAACAAGCCTGCTGTCCATTCTCTTGGCGCGCTGTAATCAAGGAGCGGAATGATGAAGTGGCGATTGAATTCGCGTAGCGTATCGATGCTACAAGCAGTAGCTGTCTGTCTGCTGGTCGTGGCGCTGGCAAATGGCCAGACGGCACCACAGGAAAAGCCGCTGATGGCGGAGGACGTGTTCAAGAATATTCAGGTGCTCCGCGGCCTTACCGTGGATCAATTCATGGGTACGATGGGCTTCATTGCCGCGGCCCTGAGCATGAATTGTTCGGAATGCCACCACACAGGAAGCGCGGCAGAGTACGCCGAAGACACGCCGAGGAAACAGACCGCGCGCAAGATGATTCTGATGGTGAACGCCTTGAACAAATCGAATTTCGGCGGCAAACGGGAGGTGACCTGCTACTCCTGCCATCGCAGCGACGCCCGGCCTAAGATCACACCCAGTCTGGCGGAGCAATACGGCACCCCGCCTCCCGATGATCCAGATGAGGTGGAGATTTCCGCAGCGCCGGCTGCGGGAGCGCCCTCGGCGGATCAAGTTCTGAACAAATATATTCAAGCTCTCGGCGGCGCACAGCGGCTGGCGAGCGTCACCAGCTTCGCCGGTAAAGGGACTTACGAGGGTTTCGATACGGAGGGCGATAAGTTCCCCGTGGAGGTCTATGCCAAGGCGCCGAATGAGCGCACCACGATCGTTCATCTACGCGCGGGAGACAACATCAGGACCTGCGACGGCCGAAATGCCTGGAACACATCGGCGGGCACACTTCTGCCGATACCCGTATTCTCGCTAAGTGGAGGAGACCTCGAAGGCGCCATGATAGACGCAGGCGTTTCATTCCCCGGGCAGATAAAGCAATTGCTGAAAGACTGGCGTACCGGCTTCCCGAGTACCACCATCGACGATAAAGACGTCGATGTGGTGCAAGGGAGCAGCCCTGACAACACTCCGGTGAAATTTTACTTCGATAAGAAGTCCGGCCTGCTGCTGCGGCAGGTGCGCTATACGGATACGGCGCTAGGGCTCAACCCCACGCAAATCGATTACGATGATTATCGGGATGTTTCCGGGGTCAAGATGCCTTTTCGCTTGACCACAACGTGGACGGACGGACGTTCTACCATAGTGTTTAGCGAGTTGCGGGCGAATGTCTCGATCGATGCGGCGAAATTCTCCAAACCGACCGGCAATACGCCTCAAAAGCCTTAGCACCAGAGGCGGTTCGACGATTTCTTAGATCTAGGGCCGAAAAGTGGCGGGCCGCTGTGATTATGCTTTCAGCCTGGGAAGCAATTCCAAAGCATTGTCGCGGTTAATGGCTCGCAACTCGCTTTCGGTGAAGCCTCCGTTATCGGCCAAGCCCTTCGCGACCTGAGCGGCCGATCCGCCGCCCAGCGGGTAATCGGTGCCAAACAAAATGTGCGATACGGGAACGAGCTTCTTGAACGAAGGCAGCGTATAGGGACTAAACGCCTGCGCGGTGTCGTAATAAAATTTCTGCAATTCAGGAACAAGCCCGTTAGGCAGTTTCTGCGCCGCGCCGGCGAGGCGAGTTGTGATGTACGGCACGGTGCCTCCGCCATGCGACCAGATGAAGCGGATATCGGGGAAGCGCGTTACCGTTCCAGTGCTCAGCAAACTCAGGATCGTGCGCGTAGTGTCAAAAACAAACTCCACACCTCGATTTTGCCCATCTGTAAGCGTCGCTTCGGCGTCGCAAGCGGCGCAGAAGGGATGGCAGAAAACAACGGTTTTGCGGCGATTGAGTTCCTCCATCAGTGGCGCGTAATAAGGATTGCCAAGATATTTGCCCTGATAGCTCGATAACACTCCGATCCCATCCATTTTCAGCGTGTCCAGAGCGTATTCAACTTCCTTCAAAGATCCTTCCACATCCGGCAACGGTAGCACCGCAAATTGACCGAAGCGGCCCGGATAATTCTTGACCACTTTGACCCCATACTCATTGCATTCGCGCGCCAGGCTGCGCGCTGCGGCATTGTCCCCGAACCAGACGCCGGGATCGCTGATCGATATAATCGAGGTGGCGACTCCTCCCTGATCCATTTCCTCGATTGATTTTTCTGGAGTCCAGCCTTTCAGAGTGGGCTGGTTGACTCCCCTGGCGGTGCTCAGCTCAAATAGTTTAGGAATCGTAAAGTGATGGTGGGTATCGATTCGAGAGGCTTTGGCGGAAGCTGCCGGCCCGCCTTGCAGGGCAGCTGTGCGCTTTGAAAAAGCGGCGATAGCGCCGGTTGCCGCGAGCCCGACCAGAAAAGAACGCCTCGACGAGTTGGATTTCGGGCGCCGAGATTCCTCTGCCAGCGCAGAACGGTCTTTTCCCGCAGCCTGTTGGGTGTCCGACATTGCGGCCTCCTCGAATCGCCTCGGCCTGAATATTGCGTGCCGCCAGGATCATAACGACAGGCCCGCGCACTTTCAAGCTCGGCGAAGAGAGTCAAGCGGGATGGCGCCTGCAAGACTTGAACTTTGTCCCAATCCATCTGTCGTTGCGCCGGAGCCGTAGACGGCAGGAAAGCAAGCGCGATCAGCACGAAGATCGATTTACGCAGGCATTTCCGAGCGGTTGAAGCCGTTCGTTTTGGTGTGCTATGTTAGGGAATAACGGTGAATTAATTCACAGCTGAAGCGAGTGGCCATTCTCCCGGAACGCGAATGAAATCTCGAACGTCCAAAGAATACATTCGCCGCAGGAGAAACAAGGAGGCAGCATGAGGCGTTTTGGTTCCGTGGTGAGCTTTGCTTTGTTGACGGGCTTACTATTTGCCGGAGCCGCGTCAGCGCACCACTCGGTGCAGTCGCAGTTCGATATTCATAAAACAGTTACTGTGTCGGGAACTGTCGCTAAGATCGAATGGATTAATCCGCATTCGTATCTCACCCTGAACGTTAAAGACGCCAGCGGCAACGTGCAAAAGTGGGCCTTCGAGCTCGGAGGTGCGGGTGCTCTCCGCAGGGCCGGGATGAGCAGAGCGGATCGGGGTGGCCTGAAGCCCGGTGACGAAGTAACCGCTACCGCACTCGCCGCTCGAGACGGCTCCAACAGCGGCTTTCTGCAGGAATTGAAGGTGTCGGATGGCCGCACATTTAAGTTCACCACGGACGCCAACGGCAACTAAGCCTCGATGAGCCAAAAGGAGTCGCGTATGCGTTCCTATCGGTGTTACTTCCTTACTGCTGCGGCCCTTCTTTGCCTGCTTCCGGCGGCGCTCTGTGCGCAGGAATTTTCCACGATGAAGCGCACCATTAACGCTCCGCCGAAGCCTTCTGGAACCACGCCGCGGACTCCCGACGGGCATCCTGACCTGACCGGAGTCTGGAATGGCTTGGGAGATAACCTGCTCGGAGTTCCCAACCAGATCGCGAACGATGGCGTTTCCATCGACAGCGAAAACTCCTCGCACGACATTGCCACCGGGACACAGATTGCGACTTTCCCGCGGAACACCACCCGCGGACTCAATAACGAGCAGGGCGAACGCGCCGCGTCGCTTCTCCGGAGAGTGGGCTCGAACAGGCCGATCTATAAGCCGCAATATTGGGACATGGTTAAGGAATTCGACCAGAATGCCAATGAGGAAGATCCGTCCAATAACTGCATGCCCGCGGGAATTCCTCGCGCCGCTATTCCTTCTTACATTGGGCAATATCCGAATTATTTCATCTTCATCTATCCGGGCCAAGGCGGTCTGATCGCCACGCAGACGATGTACCGCATGATCCCGGCGGACGGCCGCAAGCACACGCCTTTAGAGGATTTGGACGGGAGTTATACCGGAGAAGGGATCGCCCACTGGGAGGGAGACACGCTGGTTGTAGACACTTGGGGTTTCAATAGCAGCACCTGGTTTGACCAGATCGGCGGCTACTTCCATAGTGAGAACATGCACGTAATCGAGCGCTTCCACCGCGATGGGAACACGCTTACCTGGACTGCGACGGTAGAAGACCCAGACGTGCTGCTGGAGCCCTGGACTACCACGCCGAGGGTGGCGCTGCTCAATCCCAAACCCAACGCCATGCTGCCGGAATCGCTGCCATGCAGCGAAAGAGATCTGACGCACACCGTTACCAAGGAACATCACTAATCCGCTTCTTGCTAATGCCTGCACCTTCTAAGGAGAGGGCATGCCAAAGAAAATAATTTTGCAGATTTCGATGATCGCTGCTGCTGCTGCGTTTGTTTGCCGCACCGCCGTCGCGCAGAATGAAGGAAAAACAGGTTCCGGTGCGGAAGCGAAGAGTGCCGCAGCCGGCGAAACGATGGACCGTGCCAAAGTCCTAAGAGCTGCCGCAGACGCTCTAGGAATGGTGCGCTGGTCGGATATAGGAGCCGGAGCTACCCGCCTTCCAGGAATCGACGTCATCACCACGATGGAAATCTTTGCCAGCGGAACGGTTTATAACGGCGCTCAACCCACGACTGCCGAATATCACGCCGCACTCGCTTACATTCCGCCGGCAATGCGTGTGGAGATCACTCGTAAAGGAGCAGGCGAGGCCGCCTCGCACACCATTCAAACCGTGCGCGAGAACTATGCCTGGAATGAATCTGAGATCGGCGCTGGCCTAATTCCGGGGAAGGGTATCGCCACCCCGGCGATGCCCGCGGCTAAAGGCCGGCTTCTCCAACTCTGGATTTTGCCCTATGGCGTTGTTAAAGCCGCCATAGCCGCCGGCGACAAAACTAAACTCTCCACCGAGAATGGGGCCACAGTCATTACCTTTCCGCTGAGCGGGAGTCTCGCTGGAATCACGGTAAAGGCGACGCTGGATTCCAAGGATTTCGTGACCAAGGTGGAAACTCGGCCCGACAATCCCGCCCTCACCAACATGGTCACGGAGACGGAGTATTCCGATTATGCCGATCACGGGGAAGTCCTCACGGATATAAAGTCGCCTGGGCATATTGTAGAGAAACAGGCTGGCCGCCCGGTGCTCGATCTCCAAGTAAAGATGGTGAATGCTAATGACCCTTACCTGGTCTTTCCGGTCCCGGCAAACGTGAAGGCGGCGACCACCCAGACCTCGGCCACCGGGACGGGTGGCAATTAGGCCAAATTCTCGGGGACGAATTCAGAAGAGTTCAGAAATTCTGGCAGAAAAGCCGCAGTTCGGCTGCGGCGGTGGGCCTCGCAACTAACCACCTAATTCAACTCCTACAAAACCCTCAACGAATTGTGTCGGCATACGACTGGATATAACGCCCCAAAGTAATCACGGCAAACCACAGAAATAAAGAAGACCCTGCGACAAGCTTGGCGAGCCGGGGCGCCTCGTCTCCGGGTCCCAGACGCTCGACACTCTCGAAAGCATCCGTCAAGTAGAAGACCGCCGCATTCAATCCGAGAAGCAATAACGCCAAAATTTTCAGCCAAAAAGCGGCATCGAAAGCGTAGTAGGAAGGCATGCCGATAAAAGCCAGCGTGCCCGTGAGCACGTTGATGCCAAACCCCGCCATGGCCCAGGGCATCAGCCGGTGCAGGGAAGCTCCCGTCAACCGTTTTTCAAATCCCAGCACGCGCAAATTGAGGATGCCAACCGTCCCGATCAGCAGGGCCAGGCCAATGAAATGCAGGTCCATCATGAACGCCCACCAATATTTGCTGACCAGCATCAGATCGGTGAACTTGCTGGGCGTGGGCTCAAAAATATGCACAAGGGCGGAGAGCCCGGTTTCTTGTGTCACATCCTTCACACTCCAAATCTCCGGATGACGAATGTCACCACCCGTGGTGCCCACCCGCGCCATGAGGCCGGCCGTAATAAGCGAGAAAAGCAGGATCGCCAACAAGGTGCCGGACCAGGGCTTTTCCGTTGCGATACGACGCCGCTTCCAAAGCTCGATCAAGGCAAGAGCTCCGGTGATCAACATGAAAAATAGCGCCAGCATCGCCGCACCTTCATGCCTATCGATTACGGCTGTTGAGACGAGGGGATCTTTCCTGACGGCCCTCTGCGCGCCGATACCGCTAAAGAAGGCCGGAAGAGTTAATAGGGCAATGGCTGCGAAAATGATCAAGCTGGATCTTTTCAGGTCGTCATTCTTGCCGATGAAGGAAACGATGAATAGACCAAGGGCAACGACCGTTCCAATGATCGGAAAATGATTCAGCAAGAGGTGAAGGTGCGCCAAATTCATAGCTGGCTCCTTAAAGTTCTCCGCATCGCGCCAAATGCGCGCGACGATTAGCACGGATACGTCAGGTATTTGTATGTATATGCCAAAAGACGTCCCGCGGTAATGGCTCCAATCCACAAAAAGATAGACCATTTGGCGAGCGTTGCGCCGCGCGCCATCATGGCTGTTTCATCCAACTTCGGATCATTAAACACCCGGTCTTTCAGCAGGGTGATGATCCATACCGCAAAACCAATAAGCGTCAATTTCAGGTAAAAAACCGGATTGGTGAGAGCTTTGGTCGGATACGCGATGATCAGCAAGACTCCGGTCAAGGCATTTATACCGAAGCCCAGCCACATAATGCGGAACAGGCGCTTGAGCGGAGCGAGAGGTATTTCGCGCGCGACGCCCAGAATGCGCAAATCGACCACCGTATTTGCGCCGACCAATAAGGCCAGGCCGAAAGTGTGAAAGAGGAGAACAAAATAAAATGCAAACGGCGATTCCGATTCGCGCAGCCATGTACTGAACCCGCTGTCTTCGATGGTCCGCAAAAATGTGGGTGGGACCAAGTCAACTCCTTACCGGAACAACGCTTCTGGTCTTCCGGAACCGCGAAGGAATATACACCAATTCGCGTTCAGGCAAGCTGCGAGATGAACGGGCCAGACATTTGGGAGACTCGAATGTTCGGCAACTCGAATGCTGTGGTCAACCGGCATCATAGGCCGAAAAATCAGCAGGCGTGAGCGCTCAAGCTGTTGCGAATAAACACGAAACTTTGAAGAAGCGCTTCACGTCGCATGGTGTCAGAGGATGTTGACGCCGCAGAAGTGAAGATGGGAGAATAACCGCCACGAGGGAGTGAACCTGATGAAAGCAAAATCACTCGCAGTTGTAGCTGCGGTTGCCGCCGTTCTGATGTTTTCCGGTCTTACGTTCGCTCACCACGGAACTGCCGCCTATGATACGAGCAATCCGCTTACGGTAAAGGGCAAGGTCACGGAGTTTCGGTTCATCAATCCGCACTGCCAGGTTTACTTCGACATCAAGAATGACAAGGGCGAAGTCGAACACTGGCAGGGCGAACTTACGGCCCCTAATAAACTGGCCAGAGCCGGGTGGACCAAGCATAGCCTGAACCCCGGCGACCAAATCACCGCCACCGGCTTGGTGGGAAAGTACGGCGGACATTCAATCTGGATCCGCAAGCTCGTCGGGCCTGATGGCCAGGAGATGCAGCTCTCAGAAGATTAATCTCTTTTACCGAATTACACCCACAGTGCGGGAGAGATGCGCAGCAAGCGCTGCAGAGGGATGGAAGATGCGTAGAGGCTTTGTGAATTCGCTGTTGCTTGCCTTGGCGTTGCTCGCCATTCCCTGCGTTTCGTATGCCCAGTATGGCGCGGGTAAAGCGCTCCCGGGGAATCGCAATAAGCCCGAAGCTGCCAAGCCCGCTGCCTCGTCAGCCCCTGCACCCGTTCACGATTTGAGCGGCGTGTGGATGATGCGCAATCCGCCGGGCTCGAACCGCGGATTCACAAATTACACGTACACAGATCCGAAAACAGACCCACCTGCGCTGACTCCGTGGGGCCAGGAGAAATTCAAAGAGGCCAAGGATTCAAATGGCGGAGCATACACGCTGGATCAGACGAATGATCCAGTCCTTACCAAGTGCTATCCGCCCGGCACGCCGCGCGTCTACTTTCATCCCTACCCATTTGAATTTGTGCCAGCTCCCAAATTCATGCTGATGGTCTTTGAATACGACCATACCATGCGCCGTATCTATACGGATGGCCGGCCGCTTCCCGAAGATCCGGACCCCAGTTGGATGGGATATTCGGTTGGGCATTGGGAGGGAAACACCACGTTTGTCGTCGACACGGTAGGATTCAATGAAAAAACGTGGCTCGATCGGCTGGGCCACGCCCACAGCGACCAACTGCATGTGACGGAGCGCTTCCGCCGTGTGGATCGCGATCATCTTGAACTCGATATCACCATGACCGATCCCAAGGCGCTGGCGAAGCCCTGGACCACAACCTTCTTTTACCAAAACAGGCCGGATTGGGAACTTGGGGAAATCTCCTGCTCGGGAGACTACCTGGACTTCAACAACTTTGAAAGCTTCAGCTTCAAGAAGAAAGAAGAAGCTCCCAAATAGGCACGTTCGCTTCTGCTACGTCTTTCTCCGCCACGCATAAGGGGCAAGGAACGAAACGCGTGATCTGGCGGTGAGTTTAATTACGGTCGTCGTTGACCAGGTGGCTGTAGTCGTGCTCGACGCACGGGGCCTCTTCCAAAGCGTGCCCACCTTTCAGTCCGTGGATTAAGTGGCGCTCGATCACCCAAGGACGCGTGAACATCTTTGTATCCTCGATAGAAACAACCCAATCGATCACGTTCCCTTCACGAGTCAATTTTTCGACCACATGCATGGCATCGCTGTGGATGGTGCCGTTCTGGCTCAGCCAGGTGTCGTCGACAAGATTGGTGACATCGATGACCATGGTGTTGCCTTCCCAATGGCCAATGGAGTCTCCGTAATAGGAAGGATTGAGAGACGGGTCATGTCCACGCCCGTCGGTCGAGACGATGCGAAAGGCGTTTTGCTCGGAAGAGTTGACTGTATCGTAGAGGAAGACGACCTCGTTGGGAACTTGGACGATCTCCGTGGGCGGACCCACCCGCGGAAAGCCCTTTGGCGCGCATTTGAATGCGGGATCCTCGTGGCTTTGATGCTCGCCGAGATATTTTACTTTCTCGATGAACTCGGGCTTGTAGGGCGGAAGGTTCGCGCCCTCTAAACGATTCTTCAATTCACGCTTTTTGTCCACTGATTGGGCGGGACCCTCGGCTGCGCGCTGGGTGTAGCGCGTCTTGCCGTCTGCGCTTACGGCACCTTGAGTGACGGCGTAGCCCCAGCCTGCCGGCGCCCAAAAGCCAGTGAGGTCAGGATGACCATCGGCTAAGTGGGGCGCCGGCGCTTTCTTTGCCGCCTCGATTTCTGCAGCAGGCGGCTCCTTCCAAGGAAGCCCGGTGCCGTCCGGATCGGCTCCGGCGAAGGGTTGGTCTTTGTCGAGGCCGTAGCCGACCGACACATGCTTATTATCGTTTCCAGACTTGGTCTGGGCGCTTGCGGGCGCGGGAACCAAGCACAATACGCTCACGGCGAGCCCAATCGCCGAAAGCCAGCTAACCACACGAGCGTTCATCGCTGCTCCTCTTCCCGATGGCAATTCAACCCCGCCTCGGTGAGTCCGCCTAATTCTTGCCTTCGCTATCTTCGGGCCTGCCAAAAAAGATCATATGACCATCGGCAAAGTGGACCGCGTGCAGAAGCCCCAGGTGCTTGGAACCATCCTTGGCGATGTAGGCTTCGATGGTAACCGCATCCCCGACGTTGAACATGGTCTTGAGCACGCCGGATCTTCGCAGGGCTCCCGGAGGGCCGCCCTCAAACGAGTACGGTGTGACGGTGCCGTTTTCGTCCTTCACGTCGGCGTATATATATGTGTGTGGGTTGACCCATTCGATTTTCGTAATTGTGGCCTTGACGGAAAACGATTTCGAGCTATCGAACTCCGCCGTAACCGAATGGTGTGCGAGCACCGGGACCGCTGAGAGCAAAGCGAGAGCCGTTACCACAAAGGCGCCCAGAGGCTTGCGGGTCATGGTCATCTCCGTTAGTTTCCTACTTCTTGCCGCCGCCCGATTCCTGTGCCTTGAGCGCCTTGTACTCCTCTACTTCCTGATTGTTCGTGCAATAGTATTCGAGCAGGTCTTCGTGGGCGAGCGTCCAGACGCGAGGCGCAGAGCTCCAAGCCTTGGACAAGACCTTGGGATCTTCGATGGTCACCTGCACGTTGAGATAATTCATCGAAGGGCGGGTGATGCGCTCGATCACGTGTTCCTGATCGCTGTGGAACCAACCCGTAAAGTTGTTCCAAGTACGCTCATCGATGGCGATCACGTCGATCACCAAAGCATCGCCTTCCCAGTGGCCAACCTCATCCCCGTCGAACGAGGGATCCGGGTCAGGGTTGTGGGCACGGCCATCGGTGTGGACTACCCGGAAGTTATTATTCAGCTCGTCTAACTGGACGAACAAGCCGGGATTCTGCACGATCTGAAAGGGGTAGGGGTTGATCAAAAACATGCCGGGAACGCCGCGGGGCAGACAATTTACGGACGCGCGTCCCAGTTCAAAATCCGTTGCCGTCATGGACTTGATCTTCGCGGCTGCCCACGGCTGGAACTGCGGAGGCTCTTCCGGCGTCACCTTGGGGTCGAATTGCTTTCGCAGCGC
>DASPYR010000035.1:0-11444 GCA_035636675.1 Rugosimonospora sp.
ACCAGGAAAGGAAATTCTCATTTGCCAACGAGTTGTCCATTGAGAATCGCGGGCCGGCTCTGAACCGGGCTTGAGATCCGAGGAGAATTGAGAATATGCGCCATCGCCTCATTCGCGCAACGATTGCTCTGGTTCCCTTACTGGCCTTTTCCTCGCTGGCCATGGCGCAAGCTGGTTTGGACAACAACATGTATAACAAGTTGAAGGAAAGCGGCCCCGGCGGCCCGGCTCCCAAACGCGATTTGACCGGCTCCTGGGTGGGCCCTGTAGTCGCGCAAAAGGGTGACGATCCTTCTTTGACGCCGGAGGGGCAAAAGTTATTCAGCATGAATAAGCCCGAGGCCAAGTTCCACGTCGCCGGCACCAATGACGCTTTTGTGCGTACCTGCGATCCGCTGGGCTTCCCGCGCAATATCATCTTCGAGATCAGAGGGCTCTCCTTCGCCACCATGCCCGACCGCGTGATCATTCTCAATCAGTACCAGCGGGCCTGGCGGGAAGTCTGGACCGAAGGGCGAGAACTTCCCAAAAATGTGGGCGGCACGGGAAAAGATGCGCCCGATCCGCGCTATTACGGATACTCGGTGGGCCATTGGGAGGGAGACAATACGTTCGTGGTTGATACCACCGGACTCGACGACAAGACCTGGCTCAATGGCGCGGGATATCCGCATAGCGTCGAGGCACACGTCCAGGAACGCTACACGCGCCCGGACCACAATGACTTGCAAGTCAGCGTGACGGTAGACGATCCGAAGCTTTATACGAAGCCATTTGTGCTGGGGACGGCGAGTTTCAGGTGGCTACCCAGCCAGGATCTCGAGGAGCAGCTCTGCATACCCTCAGAGATGTTGGAGTATCTGCAATTGATTGGCGATCCCGGCGGTAATGGTTTGGCTCCCAGCAAATAGCGCAGAAGCTTCGCTAAAAGCCATAAAGTCGGGCGGGATTATCCACCAGAATCTTCTTCCGCACACCGGCGTCCGGCGCCCACACGGCAAGCTGGTTCAGCAAGCGGCCATCATCGATCTGCAGCAGCGGGGCGACGTCGCTTGCGCTGTGGCCCGGTAAGGCCCCACCGGCCGGGTGCGGCCAATCGCTGCCCCAAACAATGCGTTCCACATTGGCGGCAATCAGCGCCTCGGCAAGCGGAGCGACGTCGGGATAATCCGGCGCTTTGTCCGACGATCGGTATGCGCCTGAAATCTTGACGTAAGCCTTGCCGGAGCGCACCAGGCCGAGCATCGTGTCAAACCCCGCTTGCCCCGTTCCCAGCGAGGCTTTCGCTCCCCCAAAATGGTCGAAAACCACCGGAACCGGTGCTGCCATGATTTCCTTGTGCAAGCCCTCGATCACTGCCATGCGGGTGTAGATCTGGATGTGCCATTTTCGGCCGGCCAAGCGTTCGACAGCGGATTGAAATGCTTTTCGCGCGACGTCTGGATTGGTTTGGCCGAAATTCTCGAAGTTGAGACGAATGCCGCGCACGCCCGCGCGATCCATCTCTTCAAGCTGCCCGGCGGAAGTTTTGGCGTCGATCACGGCGATGGCCCGCGAACTCGGTCCGAGCTGCTTCATCGCGTCCAGGGTGCAGGAATTATCCGCGCCGTATACGCTCGGATTGACGATCACCACGCGGTCCATGTGCAGAGCCCGGTGCAATGCGCGTATCTCCGCCACGGATGCGGGCTCGGGAGTATAGGTGCGGCCCGCAAAAAACGGAAATCGGTGCGAATCGCCGAATATGTGCGTGTGACAATCACAGGCGTTGGGAGGCACGGCGAAATCGACCGGCGTGGAAGGCTGCGAAGCCTTGGACATCAGCAATTTCGACGGCCAAATTGCGGCTGCCCCGGCCGCCATCGAACCAAGCAGGATTTTGCGCCGCGTGATCATGGTGCGCTCCTTTGTGAAGTTGGCGTAGGATATCAATTTCGACGTAACGTGTCAGGCCCGGCGCCTATCCCCATAGCCGGCACGGGAGAGATTCGAGCAAGCTTGCCAACGCAAGGAGGAGGGATCGCGATGCGAAGCAAAGTGGTCTTGCTGCTGACAGCTCTGGCGTTTCTGCTTGCCGGCGTGACTGCCGGAATTGCGCAACAGAATGCGCCCACTGGCGGCAACGCTCCTGGAGGCGGCGCTCAGGGCCCCGGTGCGCCAGGTGCGGGTCGCGCCCAGCAGCCGCCGCCCTTCGCCATGATGAGCACCTCGATGGCCGATGGCAGTTTTTTGGGCGTGAAATATACGTGCGCGGCAGGGCCGGCAGCCGTTTCTCCCGACCTCCACTGGATGAATCCGCCGCGAGACACCGCCAGTTTCGTCCTGATTGTGCATGATATGGAGCCGCGGCCGCGCAAGGGCGTCGACGATATCTTGCACTGGATGGTGTGGAATATTGCGCCCACGGCCACACAAATCCCCGAAGCCGTTCCCAACAGCACGCAGCAACTGCCGGACGGCAGCATGCAGACCAACGGCAACCCCGGACAAGGCAATGTTGGGTATCGCCCTCCCTGCCCTCCCGCGGGGCCTTCACACCATTATGCTTTCGAGCTTTTTGCGGTCGACCAAAAACTTGACTTGCCGGAGACGGCCACCCGCGCAGACGTCTTGAAAGCAATGGACGGCCATATCTTAGGGCATGCCGCGCTGATCGCTCCTTATCACCAGTAGTTTGTTCGCTCCTCAGCATCCATGAGGGGCCAGCCAAATCTGGACCCGCGCCGAGACGTTTTGGTCGGCCCGTTTATAAGCGGCATTTCGATGCAAGCGAGGCGCGCCCGGCCCGTGCTCCTGTGGGGCCAAAAAGCCTGCCCTTTTTCTGTCCTTCTGTACAGGTGTCCAAGACTCTGCCGGCATCGTATTTATGGGCTCGTAGTGAACTGGACAGCAGCGGGCCGGGCGGGGCTGGCCGTGTTTCGCTCCGCAGCGTCCAATCGTTGACGGACCCAAGCAACAAACCACAGGAGAAAGAATGCGGAAGGGAAAGAAGGCCCTGTTAATCGCCGCCGCCATGATTCTGACGATCGCCGCACTGGCTGTCCTGAACTTCGTGCGCTCGAAGATGGAAACGAACGAGCCATCCGCTAACCCCGCGGCACTACGTGTCGTGGTTAGCGGCATCCGCGCGGCTTAAAGTCTCTCCTCGGTTAGCCGCCCCAGCGTCGGGAGCAACGAACTCCCGTCCTATTTCCCCTTTTCCCCAGAATCTGAAAATTCAAGCCGTCATTAAAGTCGCGATGCTTTGAACTAGCGCCGTTCCAACTTGTTCCGCCTAAATTTGGATCGGGCGCTACCCTTCCGCAACCAGGCAATACGTCAAGGCTCGCTTGGCACAAACGGTTGGAACGGCACTAGACTGCGCGGCTTATACTATCGCCGAGCAAATTAGCGGAATGACCGCTTCGTG
The DNA here is from genome assembly GCA_035636675.1 of Rugosimonospora sp. GTDB lineage: Bacteria > Acidobacteriota > Terriglobia > Acidiferrales > UBA7541 > Palsa-189. The sequence goes on from DASPYR010000035.1 coordinate 3,410, forward strand.
CATACCTCAGGAGAGAATCCCTTGAATAAGAAAACCTACGAAGAAGGAATGGCCGTGCGCCGCGAAGTTTTAGGCGCCGATTACGTTGATCGGGCCATGGCTTCCGCGGACCAATTCACGCGCGTACTCTATGAGTTTGTTACCGAATGGTGCTGGGGAGCGATTTGGACTCGGCCCGGCCTCTCGCGCAAGACGAGAAGCCTCATTAACCTGGCGATGCTGACGGCCTTGAACCGCCCGCATGAAATCAAACTGCACGTCCGAGGCGCTCTGAATAATGGCGTCACGCGCGAGGAGATCACGGAAGTCTTTCTGCAGGCGGGCGTCTACGCCGGCGTGCCCGCGGCCGTGGACGCCTTCCGCGCCGCCAAAGAAGTGTTCGAGACTATCGACAAAGAGTGATCCACACCCGTCCTGGGTCCATTTTTGCGGAAGCCGTTAATCTCGGACAAGAGAACCGGCGCGCCGGGGTCTGCCCGCGGCCCCTGCTGTGACGCATAGAATCGCCGAAGAATTCTCCGTCGGGTGTAGAATTACGCGCGCACCCTGGTTGCGGGTCACGCCAACTGACCTGAATATCAGCAGGAGGACATGATTATGACTACGCTGAGAACCGCACTGCTGCCCGACCCGACCTTCTATCCCTCGCCCAAAATGGCGATGCAGGCGACCCCCGAAAAGATTGCCTTCGTTACATTGCTGAACGCGACTCCGGATGGCTCTAGCGATGCGCTCGCACTCATCGATGTCGATCCTCTGTCGCAGAATTATGGAAAAATCGTAAGTGAGATAAGGATGCCTTTTGCGGGTGACGAGCTCCACCACTTCGGCTGGAATGCTTGCAGTTCCTGCTTATGTCCCTACTCTCCGCATCCACACATGGAGCGCCGTTATCTCGTCATTCCGGGTTTGCGCTCCTCGCGCATTCACATCATCGATACCAAGCCTGATCCGCGCAATGCGCGGCTGATAAAAGTCATCGAGCCCGAGACTGTGTTGCAGCGCACCGGATACAGCCGGCCGCACACTTCTCACTGTGGACCGGACGGCATTTACATTAATGCAATCGGCGCTGCTGACGGCGGTGGCCCGGGTGGAATTTTTGTTATGGATCCCGAGACCTTCGAGATCAAGGGCCGCTGGGAAGAAGATCGCGGTCCGCAGTACCTTGCCTATGACTTCTGGTGGCATCTCGGCCACGACACAATGATCACCAGCGAATGGGGGACGCCCAATATGGTCGAGAATGGCGTCAACCCGGAACTACTGCTTGCCGGCAAGTACGGTCACGCACTGCACGTCTGGAATTTGCGCACCCGTCGTCACCAGCAGGTGCTGGACCTCGGGCCCGAATATCAAATGGTGCTGGAGCTGCGGCCCGCGCACGATCCCAACAAGACATACGGCTTTGTGGGCGTGGTTACCTCGCTGAAGGATCTTTCCTCCTCGATATGGGTCTGGCATCGCGAGGGGACGAATGGCAGCAGTTCCTGGAAGGTGCGCAAAGTAATTGATATTCCCGCGGAAGCGGCAGACCCCGGGCAATTGCCGCCGCTGCTCCAGGGTTTCAAAGCAGTACCGCCTTTAGTCACGGACATAAACCTCTCCTTGGACGACCGGTTCTTGTACGTATCCTGCTGGGGCACGGGCGAACTTCTGCAATATGACGTTTCGGACCCTTTTCGGCCCGTGCAGACCGGTTCGGTAAAGTTGGGCGGCATCGTACGGCGTCAAGCGCACACGAACGATCCCGGTGTGCCTCTGAATGGCGGACCACAGATGGTGGAGATCAGCCGGGACGGACGTCGCGTCTACTTGACCAATTCCCTCTACCGCAGCTGGGACGAGCAGTTCTATCCTGATGGCGTTCGCGGCTGGCTGGCCAAGCTCGACATCAATCCTAACGGTGGCATGCGTCTCGACCCTAAGCTGTTCCTGCAATTGGATTCCATGCGGCCGCATCAGGTCCGCTTGGAAGGCGGCGATTCTTCCTCAGACTCGTTCTGCTTCTCGTGAGGAATTGTGACGGGCGTGCACGCTGGATCGTGGGTGGCCCTGCTCGCGCTCGGCGCCTTCCACGGCATTAACCCGGCCATGGGTTGGCTATTTGCCGTCGCGCTGGGGCTGCAAGAGCACCGGCGCGGTGCGGTATTTCGCGCGCTGATGCCGCTCGCCGCGGGGCACGCCCTCGCCATCCTTGCCGTGATCGTCATCGCGGCACTCGCGGGCCTCACGCTATCGCCGAACTATCTTCGCTGGGCGGTGGCGGCAATCCTGATCGGTGTTGGTCTGCGATTTCTGATCCGGCATCCCCATCTGCGCTGGGCCGGAATGCGTGTGGGCCTGGGCGAATTGACGCTGTGGTCTTTCCTGGTGGCTTCGGTTCATGGGGCGGGGCTCATGGTATTGCCGATCTTTATGGGGATGTCTCGTGCAGCGCATGTTTCCGCAGGTGCAAGCTTTCTTGCGTCTGGCACATTCGCCGCTGCCCTGATTGCGACCGTCATGCACGCCGCCTCGTACCTGCTGGTGAGTGCCGCGGTCGCACTATTGGTATTTGAAAAGCTCGGCATTGGTGTGCTCCGAAAGGCTTGGTTCAACGTGGACCTGATCTGGGCGACCGCGCTTATGGGAACTGGGGTAGCCACGCTCGTCATGTGAGCAGTGCGAATGGCGCTTCGCCTGATAAGTTCCTGGCACGTCGAGTTCTTTACCATCTCTTGACGGGCGGCAATACGGCCACCATCGCGGCCAATAGATCGAGCGCCGGTGCCGGACGGCGCGCGGCGGTTTGCGCGCGGCGGTTTGCTCTGGCGGAAATTCCCTGCTAACTTCCTGCCCAGCGCTCTTTTGCGCAATTTAGCAAGAGGTGAGAATCGGTGGCGCCACGCCCGGAATTGAGAGTTGCGGATCAAATTGCGCCCGAGCAGCGCGCATCTGCCGGCAGAAAGCTCAAAATCGCGCTCGTGGGCTTCGGTACGGTCGGGCGCTCGGTGGCCAAGCTGCTATCGCAAAATCCGCACAGTCCGTTCGTACTCACGCACATTTACAACCGCAACGTCGCACGCAAAAAAGCCGACTGGATTCCGGCGCAGGTTCGTTGGACGGAAAAAATCGAAGAGGTGCTGGCCTCCGATGCGGATATTTTTGTGGAGGTGGTTGGAGGTCTCGAGCCGGCGGGCGAATGGATAAGCAAGGCGCTCCGCGCGGGAAAATCGGTGGTGACCGCGAACAAGCTTCTGATCGCGGATCGTGGCCCGGAACTTTTGCGCCTGGCGCGGCAGACGGGGCGGCAACTGCAATTCGGCGCTTCGGTGGCCGGAGGAATTCCCGCCATCATTGCCATTCAGGAAGGGCTCGCCGGCGACCGGCTTTATCGCATCGCCGGAATCTTGAACGGCACCTGCAACTACATCCTCACGAAAATGGAGGCGACCGGCGCCGGATTTGATTCCGCGCTCAAGGAGGCGCAAGAGCTCGGCTTTGCCGAAGCCGATCCCACCAGCGACGTGGAAGGCTACGACGCGCGGGCCAAGCTGGTGATTCTGACGCAGGCCGGGCTGCGTGTGAATGTGCGCAGCGAACAAATTCCTTGCGCGCCGATTTCTCCGGTCGAAGCCGTCGATTTCGGCTACGCACGCGAGCTGAACTGCACCATCCGGCAGATTTCCATCGCGCAGAAAGACACGGCCAATGGCCTGCGCCTGCTCGCCGCCGTCCGGCCGACGCTTGTTCCGCTGGCCTCGCTGACCGCGCACGTGCAGAGGAATCAGAACCTGGTGATCGCCAGCGGCGAATTCGCGGGACCGATCACCCTCTCTGGCTTCGGCGCGGGCGGCGATCCGACGGCGGTCGCGATCGTCTCCGACCTCTACGTGATCGCGCGGCAATCCAATGCCGCTCCGGCAGATACGGGAGAGCTCGCGGAAGATCCGCAATCGGTGAGCGGCGATTTCGTGGTTCCTCATTACGTGCGCTTCGTGGTAAAAGACAGGCCCGGCATCGTGGCCGAAGTCGCCGCGGTATTCGCCAGGTTTGGAATCAGTATTGACGCATTGCTGCAAAAACCCGGGTATCCGCACTCCGCCTTGCCCTTCATCATGACGCTCGAATCCTGCAGCAGCTCCTTGCTCGATCGCGCGCTCGAAGAAATCGGACGACTCGACTTTCACGTCGAGCGGCCGCTCTGCCTGCCCATCCTGACACAATGAAAACTTTGACATGAGAAACTTCAATGAGTTATCCGAACCCGAGATCCTGGCCCTGGCGATATCGCTGGAAGAAGAAGACGAGCGTATCTTTGCCGATTTCGCGCATGGACTGCGGGAGAGCTTTCCCGATTCCGCCGCGGTCTTCGAGCAAATGCGCACGGAGGAATCCGGCCATCGGCGGCGCCTGCAGGACCTCTATCAACAAAAATTTGGCGAACACATTCCCCTGATTCGACGCCAGGACGTAAAGGGCTTCGTCGAACGCCGGCCCGTCTGGCTCCGACGGCCTCTCAGTCTAAAAGCGGCCCGCAGCGCGGCCAGCTCCATAGAGCAAGAAACCGGACAGTTTTATGAGCGGGCGGCGGCCCGGACCAGCGATGCCAGCATCCGCCGCCTTCTTGACGATCTCGCGCAGGAAGAGCGCTCGCACCAAAACAAGGCCGAAGAATTGACCGAGAGCGCACGAGGGAAAGGCGCCGGCGGACGCGAAAAAGAGGCCCAGAGAAAGCTTTTTCTCCTCCAGATTGTCCAGCCTGGGTTGGCGGGCCTGATGGATGGATCGGTCTCCACGCTCGCTCCCGTTTTTGCCGCCGCTTTCGCTACACATTCTACGCATGCGGCTTTCCTGGTGGGACTGGCGGCGTCACTCGGAGCCGGAATCAGCATGGGATTCGCGGAAGCGCTCTCGGACGACGGCAGCTTAACCGGGCGGGGACATCCGCTGTTGCGCGGCGTGGTCTGCGGCGCGATGACGGCGCTGGGCGGCATCGGCCACACGTTGCCGTTTCTGACCAGCCAGTTCAAGCTCGCCATCGGCGTTGCGGTGGGCGTCGTGGTTGTGGAACTCGCCGCCATCACGTGGGTGCGGCATCGGTTTATGGAAACGCCGGTATTCTCGGCGGCGGTGCAAGTCGCTTTGGGCGGCGCGATTGTATTCGGTACCGGCATCCTGATTGGAAGCTGGTAATCGTGGCGATTAGGGCTTGCCGGTGATTTCATCGATCTCCGCGAGTTCTTCCGGCGCGAGCACGCCACCGGCGGCTTTGGCGTTCTGTTCGACCTGTTCCGGTTTGGTCGCGCCGGCGATAACGCTGGCCACCATCGGCCGCGCCAGCAGCCAGCTGAACGCCAGTTGGAGCAGCGCGTGGCCGCGCTTGGCGCAGAAAGTTTCGAGGCGCTCCACAATTTTCCAATTCGATTCGGTCACATAACGGTCCGCGAGACCTTTGAGCGCCTGAAAGCGCGTATTTTCCGGGGCGGGTTTGTTGCGGACGTATTTTCCCGTGAGCAGCCCGCTGGCCAGCGGAAAGTACGGCAGCATGCCGAGACCGAATTTCTGCATGGCCGGCAGGAGTTCGCGCTCCACGCTGCGGACCAAAAGGCTGTACTCATTCTGGCAGGAAACAAAGGCGTGCAGATTATGGTGCTGGGCGGTCCACTGCGCGTCAACGAGCTGCCAAGCGGCAAAATTCGAGCAGCCGATATAGCGCACCTTGCCGTCGCGCATCAGATCGTCGAGGGCTCGCAGGGTCTCTTCGATGGGCGTCGCAGGATCGGGAAAATGAATCTGGTACAGGTCGATCCAGTGTGTGCGCAATCGCTTTAGGCTTGCCTCGGCTGCGGACATGATGTAACGACGGGCAGCGCCTTTCATGGTTCCGGCGTCGTTCATGGCCCCGCCAAATTTCGTCGCCAGCACGATGCGCTTGCGGTTCTCGCCCAAGATTTGCCCAATCATGGTTTCCGAACCGCCGCGATTTCCGTAGATATCGGCGGTATCGAAAAGCGTGATTCCCAGATCGAGCGCCTTGTGAATGACTTTGCGCGAACTCTCCAGATCGATTCGCATGCCGAAGTTATTGCAGCCCAGGCCGGCAACGGAGACTTCCGGGCCGGCTTCACCAAGTTTGCGTAGCTTCATCGAAAATGCTCCCGCGACACGATAGCCGTTGTGGGCGATCCGGATCAACCTGCGATCCGGCTGGCGAAATTTTTGGCTGTGGTAAGAGATTCTGTGCAAGAGTAAGCGGCCATGGCGGCGGACCAAAGTGACAGGCGCCAAAACGCCGAAAGGCAAGGCGCCGGAAGACAACTGCAACAACCCGGCGGAGACGCTGCGGGCGGCGGACGCGCGGTCTTCCGGTATCCGAGTTTTGTGCGCTACCTGGGCGCGCGGCTGCTCACCGTGCTGGCGCTGCAAATGCAATCCGTGGCCGTGGGCTGGCAGATTTACGAAATCACGCACAGTCCGCTGGCGCTGGGATTAACGGGGCTGGCGCAATTTCTTCCGGGTATTCTGCTCTTTCTGATCTCCGGCCATGCGGCGGACCACATCGCGCGACGAAAGCTGATGGTGGCTTGCTTCGCGGGATTCACGATCTGTTCGGGTTCGCTCTTATGGATTCAGCGAGGCGGAGTGCATTCCGCCGGGCCGATTTATTTCATCCTGGTGGCCCTGGGCATCACGCGCGCATTCAGCGGCCCCGCGATGCGGGCGCTGGTGCCCTTATTGGTTCCCGCGGAGCAGTTTCCGAGCGGCGTGGCCTGGGAAGCTTCCATGACCCAAACGGCGACGGTGCTTGGCCCCGCGGCTGGCGGATTCCTTTACGCTCTTTTTCGCGGGCCGGCGCCAGTATACGCAACCGCCATGATCATCGAAGCCGCGGCGATTGTCTTCGCCGTGGGCATCAAGGCGCGAGGGCCGTTGCGTCCGCCAGGGTTTTTGACCGTGGAAAGCGTTCTCGCGGGACTGCGATATATCTGGCGGCAGAAAGTCATATTAGGCGTGGTTTCGCTGGACCTGTTTGCGGTCCTTCTGGGCGGAGCGGTGGCGCTGCTTCCGGTATACGCGGGCGACATTCTGAGGACAGGGCCGTGGGGGCTGGGACTGCTGCGCAGCGCTCCGGGAGCGGGCGCTGTAACCATGGCCCTTTTGCTGGCGCACAAGCCGCTGAGGCGCAAGGCCGGCGCGGCCATGTTGTGGTGCGTCGCGGGCTTTGGCGCGTTCACCGTGGTTTTTGGGCTTTCGCGAAGTTTTGCGCTTTCGCTGGCGTCGCTTCTGTTCGTTGGCGCCACGGATATGGTGAGCGTGGTCACGCGAGGCACTCTGGTGCAACTGAACACGCCGGACGAAATGCGCGGGCGCGTGAATGCGGTGGAGATGATGTTCATTGGCGCGTCGAACGAGCTGGGGCAATTCGAGTCGGGAATCACGGCGGACTGGTTTGGAACCGTGCCGGCGGTCGTTCTGGGCGGCGCGGGTGCTTTGCTGATCACCGCATTATGGGCGTGGAGATTTCCGGAATTGAGGAGGGCGGAGCCGCCGCGGGTTCTGGAGATGGCCGGGCGCTAGTGTGATTGTGCTGGTAGCTCGCGCGTTCCGAGAGCGAGCAGGAAAATTGATGGACGCTATCCAAATTATGAAGTTGTGGTGCGGGGGCGGCACCCGTAGAATTTTCTAAATTCATTTGCGGTCACCTCTGGAAACGCCCCGCCGGTCCTCCCTAGCTGGCGGGGCTCTCATTTTTGTAGACTAATGCCGTTCCAACTGTTTGGCCAAATGGCTGGAGGTGCGATGAACTACTCCTGCGTTTTGTTAAGCGATCAGTTGGAACGGTACGAGCAGCCGATTTGGTGACGCTAACGCAACCTGCGGCCGAACTGCAGCGCGCGCGAACGCTCAAGCTGTGGCTCGTGGGCACGACGATTCTCTTTTTCGCGTTCTTCGCCTGGATCACGCTTTTTCGCGCCGGACCCTATGGCGCGCCCGGCCACCAATGGGGCTCGCCCGCGCACCGCACCGATTTCACGGTGTATCGGGACGC
>DASPYR010000036.1:0-6232 GCA_035636675.1 Rugosimonospora sp.
TTCCGATTGAAGAATGGAGGCACGGCGCAATTTGGCGATTCCGTGGTGGTCACCGAGAATGGCGCGCGCCGGCTTGGCAAGCGGGAGATGAAGGTCGTCAAGCTGAGCTGATTCCGGCTGTTCTCAACGCTGCAGTACACAGGCGCCGATTCTTCCTGTGCCACACGCCGAAAGGGCGAAAAATCATCTTGTCTCAGAATTGTCTCGCCGTTGTCTCCGGCTCTTTACTTGCCTCGCCTAGCCGGCGAGAGTAGGATTCGTCCCGATTCGGATGTGGCGGAGCGCAGCCCCCGCGCTCGAAGACCGCCAGCGGCCCTGAAGTATTCCGACATTTCAAGGAGGAAAGAATGCGAAAGGTCCTGATCGGCTTTTTGGCAATGGGATTGTGCGTGCTCGGACTCGGCGCGATGTGGATCGTGCGCGCAGATGACGCAGATGACGACGACACGCTGAAATTCACGGCCAAGATCGATGGGTTCCAGGAGGTTGGCGCCCTAAACAACGAAACCGGAGCGATTCTGACCGAAGGCAAAGGAACGCTCGAACTAACGCTCAATAAAAACGCACAAACGCTCACCTACGAACTGACCTACTCTTTTCCCGCCACGGAAACCAAGGGCGCGACGAATGTCCGAGTGTCCCACATCCACTTCGGCAAGGTACACACCCCGGGTGGCATCATGGTCTTCTTTTGTACGAACCTGGGCAACGGTCCCGGCGGAACCCCACCTTGCCCGACCCCTGAGGGAAGGGTGACCGGCACAATCACCGCCTCGGGCGTGCAAGCGATCCTTGGACAGCAAGTTAGCGCTGACGACTTCGCTGCGGTCGTGGCCGCGCTGGCCTCCAACACCGCGTACGCAAATATCCACACAGACAACTTTCCCGCCGGCGAGATCCGCGGGCAAATTCATATGGAAGGGCGTCGCCGCGACCACGACGACAAGTAGAGACCGCCGGGCTTAGCCGTCCGCCTGGGCGCGATAGACGAGCGGAGTATTGCAAATCGAGCGCCAGCTGAGGATGATGAGCGCGGTTCGCAGACGATCATCGGCGGCGTAGATTTTGCGCGTTAATAGCTTTGCATTTTTGACGTTTTTGCTTGCAGGGCAAGGTCTATTGGCGGGGCCGCAAGCGAATCTTGCCGGTCTTCCTTCCTCAGATCGATCTTCGGAACAACTTTTGGATCAGGCCGATCCCGGGGCGCAGGCGTCGGCGGGCGGCCAGCAGAAGCAAGGCTCGTTGAACGTATTTGGCAGCTGGCGATTCCGAGCCGAAGCCTGGGATTGGTTCCAGCCAACGGCAGGGGAGAACAGCTACGGATTCGCGCATTCGCTTTTGCGAGCCGGCATTGGGCAAACACGGGAGAGGTTTGACTGGCTGATCGAGGGGGCTCAAGACGCGATCCTCGGGCTGCCCGGCCAAGCCATTGTGCCCGGCAATCAAGGCCAGCTTGGACTTGGCGGGACCTATTACGCGGCGAATGGGAACAGGCGAAATGTTGCCAGCGGTTTTCTAAAGCAAGCCTACCTGGGCATCCATCTTCCGCTGAACGGAAAGCTGACCGTTGGCCGGTTTGGTTTTTCCGATGGCACGGAAGTAACGCCGGCAGATGCGACTCTGGCGGAAGTGGTGAATACGCGCATAGCGCAACGGCTGATCGGCGAGTTCAATTTTTCGCCCGTCATGCGCAGCTTCGACGGCATCCGCCTGGGCCTCGACGCCGGCAAGAACAATTTCACCTTCCTCGCCGTGAGGCCCACCGAGGGCGCCTACCAGGTGGACGCGATGGGCGAGCTCAATATCGACCTTTTTTATGGCGCCTATACCCTTCCGACGGAATACCACAACGGATCGGGAGAGCTGCGAATTTTTGCCATAGGTTACGTGGACCAAAGAGAAGGAGTCGTCAAGACGGACAACCGGCCGCTCGCCGCGCGCCTCGTCGATACGAATCAGGTTCGTCTTGGGACGTATGGCGCCGACTACGCCCAAGTTTTGCGCACGAGCCGGCGAGGCCAGTTTGATTTTCTTTTGTGGGGCGCATGGCAGAACGGCAATTGGGGATCTCTGACGCAGCGCGCCGGCGCGCTTGCCGGCGAATTCGGCTGGCAGCTTCCCATCCAAGCCGCGACGCCGTGGCTTAGCGCCGGATACTCGCTCGGAAGCGGCGATTCCGATCCGGCGGACAACCGCCACGGCACGTTTTTTCAGCTCCTGCCGACGTCTCGGCTGTATGCGCGATTTCCGTTCTACAACCGGGAGAATAACGAAGATTTTTACGGCACGGCGGAATTTCATCTGCCGCGCTCTGTCTCTGTGCGCAGTGAAGTGCACGCGCTGCGCCTGGCTGATGCGCAGGACCTCTGGTATTCGGGCGGAGGCGCCTTTCAACCCTCCAGCTTCGGTTATACGGGGCGGACGAGCGGAGGGAGGCGCAGCCTGGCAAATGTCTGGGATGCCAGCCTCGATTTTCCGCTGCGGTATGGGTTCAGCGCGACCATCTATTATGGGCACGCCTGGGGCAAAAGCGTGATCGCGAGCATTTATCCCGGCGGTACGAACGCCCAATTCGGCTACGTGGAGACGAACTTTCGCTTCTGAATTCCCAATGCGTCCTGGTGTTGCGCTCGGGCTTGGCAAGCGGAGATGAAAGTCGCCAAGCTGAGCTGAAGGCCTCGCGCGGCGGCGTTAACAACGGCGGTACAGGCGCTCAATTCGGCTGGCGCGGAGACAGATTTTCTGATTACAATTCTTCCGGTGGGGCGCTCCAGTCTAATCCGTTTGCTTTTCATCACCTTGCTATTCGTCATGGCCGCGCTGCTGTTTGCTCATCCAGCATTGCTGATTTCGGCGGTAACGAGAAAGCTCCAAGAAAGTTCTCCGCCTTCGAATGCCGGCCTTAAGGCCGCGGCACAGGCTCTGGGCGGAGAGGACGTTTATGCGGCGGACCGGCCGAATGAACTGAGCCCCGCGGTAAGGAATTTCCCTTCCCGCGTTTACGTGCCCAACAGCGAAAGCGCGAGCGTCGACGTCATCGACCCGGCGACGTATAAGGTCGTTGACCACTTCAGCGTGGGCCGCCTGCCACAGCACATCGTGCCTTCTTACGATTTGAAAACCCTGTTTGTCCTCGACGATCAGGGCTATGCTCTTACCAAAATCAATCCGGCGACGGCGAAGGTGGAGGGAACCGTCTCCGTCGATGATCCCTACAATCTTTACTTCACCCCGGATGGCACGGAAGCCATCGTGGTAGCCGAAGCTTTGCACCGGCTGGACTTTCGCGATGCGCAAACGATGAAGCTGAAATTTTCGCTGCCAGTGCCCTGCGACGGCGTCAATCACCTGGATTTTTCGGCCGACGGCAGTTACTTCATCGCGAGCTGCGAGTTCGACGGAAAATTGCTGAAGGTGGAAACGTCTTCCCGAAAAATTCTCGGCACGGTGCAACTCGAGCGGCCGGCCATGCCGCAGGATGTTCGATTATCGCCGGACGCCAAAGTCTTCTACGTCGCAGACATGGCTGCCAATGGCGTTCACGAAATTGACGGCGACAACTTTGCCGTTATGGGATTGCTGAAAACGGGCAAGGGTACCCATGGGCTCCTGGTGAGCCGCGATTCCAAACTCCTTTACATCTCCAATCGCGGCGAGGGAAGCATCTCCGTGATGGACTTTGCCGACCGGAAAATCATCGCCAAGTGGCGCCTGCCGCACGGTGGCAGCCCGGATATGGGCGGGATCTCGGCCGACGGAAAGGTATTGTGGCTTTCCGGCCGGTACGACGCGGAAGTCTACGCAATCGATACGGCTAGTGGGAAATTGATCGCGCGCATTGCGGTGGGCAAGGGGCCGCACGGATTATGCGTGTACCCGCAACCCGGCCGCTACTCCCTGGGACACACCGGCCTCTTCCGATAAATCAAAAGGCTAATCCTTGATACACGATGAGGTGTATAGTTCTGTCGAAATCGCGGCGCCATGTTTGGGAAGCACGGGATGGGAATAAATAAGCACCGTGAGCGGCCGAACCAACGACACTTTCCGTGCACGCTGAGCCGCTATCTATTTCCAAAACCTTCGGGATGTGTCGCAAGGCAACGGGAATTTCCGCTGTATTCCGCGTGAACTGAAGAGGAATCAAAAATGTTCCGCCACACGATCTCCATTGGACGGATATTTGGAATCCGCATCGACTTGGATTATTCCTGGTTCCTGATCGTTGGGCTGCTTACCTGGGTGCTTGCGGCGAACTACTATCCGGGCGAATTTAGAAACTGGAGCGCCGCCGAGTACTGGCTGATGGGCCTGGTAACGGCGGTCATGCTTTTCGTGAGCGTGCTGATTCACGAATTGGGACATTCCCTGGTCGCCCAGCGATTAGGAATGTCGGTTCCCCGCATCACGCTTTTCATTTTCGGAGGCGTCTCCCAGATTGCGGCGGAGCCGCGGAGCGCCGGTGCGGAATTTGCCATGGCCGTTGTGGGACCGCTGGTGAGTCTTGCGCTGGCGGCTGTTTTCCGGGGACTCGAACCGCTGGTGGCGTTCTCTTCGCCGCTGCTGGCGCTGACCAAGTACCTCGCTTACCTGAACCTTATCCTGGGCGTCTTCAATCTCGTTCCCGGCTTCCCGCTCGACGGAGGACGCGTCCTGCGGGCGATCATCTGGCGGTTCACGGGCCAGTACCAGCGCGCCACGGCCATTGCCGCAGCAACCGGGCGCTTCTGCGGTTTTTTCCTGATCTTCCTGGGTTTCTGGCAGGTGTTAGGAGGAAACCTCCTCAATGGTCTATGGATCGCGTTTATTGGCTGGTTCCTGGAGAGCGCCGCGGGAAGCCTGCTGCAGCAGGAAGGTTTGAAGAGCCTGATTGGCGAGCGCCGCGTGGCGGATGCCATGAAGCGCGACTTCCCCCGAGTTTCCGGAGACCTCACGGTCCAGGAGCTAGTGGACAAGTATGTCCTGCCGGCGGGCGCCCGCTACTTTGTGGTGGACAGCACGGGCGGTCCGGCGGGCCTGGTGACACTGGGGGGCATCAAGGAGACTCCGCGCCCGTCATGGCCGCAGACGACGGTGTCGAAGGTGATGGTTCCGTTCGCAAGACTGGCCACGATTCGGCCGGATGCGCGCCTGTCGTCGGCACTCGAGAAAATGGGGCGAGATGGAGTCAATCAGTTGCCGGTAGTACACGGAAATGGGATCGTGGGGATGCTGTCGCGTGACGATGTGATGCACTACCTGAGCGTACTGCAAGCCATCGGCACATAAAGTTCAAGCCGTGCGCCTCTTTGAGCCCTCCTGCGCCGGGTGATTAGTGCCGTTCCAACTAATTTTGACCATCCACGGCCAGCTAGATAGCCTTTGCCGGACACCCTTTGCTTAGGCTCATCAAGTTGGAACGGCATTAGCCGGCGAATCGAGCCAGCGGAATCTATTTCACGATGGCGTCGAAAAACGCCGTCTGGATCTGGCCCGAACGTTTGACCTGAACGAAGATGCGGTACAGACCGGCTTTGGGAAAGCCATAGGGAATGGAAATCTCCGGCGCGACTTTGCCGGCGGTCATTTGCTTCATGTCCATCGAGCCATGTGCGCTTTCTGCTAAGCTCGCGGGCAAACTCGCCTGAGCCAGCTCAAACGAAGCCATGGGCACAGAGCCCGTCGGATGCACGTGCGCAAAGACGGAACCGTCAGACCGAACGATTGCCGCATGCGCCGCCATGCCCATGTAGGGTTCGAGATCCCCGGCCGCGTTTCCCGAGCTATCCGTAACCCGGAAGCGCAGCATCAGCGGAACGCCGGCCTCAAGCGGCTGTCCATCGCGCTCCCATATCATGCGGCCGCCATCCGGAAGCGGACGCTCCGCCCTGGCGCCCGTCTCAGAGGGAATGGGATTGCCATCGGTGCCGCTGTCATCCCCTGTGAGCGGCGTGCCGGCAAGGGCGGAAGGCAGATCGATTTGCCCCACCAAGGTGACGGGAAAACCGCTGCTCAAGACCACGTCCGCAAAAATTTGATAATGGCCGGCCGGCATGGCGGGCAGCTTTTGCGTGAAGCTGCCGGAGCCAGCGCGCTCGGGATGCAAATGCCGGAAGGTATCCATGCCGGGGCTGCGAATAAGGAAAAGATGCATCCAGTGCTCGTGATCGAGAATGAGGTCGTTGAAGTTGATCCAATCTGCCGGACGGCGGGGATTGCCGGAGGTCATCCGTATGGGTTTTGCGCGAAGTAC
>DASPYR010000037.1:0-31931 GCA_035636675.1 Rugosimonospora sp.
GTGAGTAATAAAGCGGTCTTCTCCGTAACGTACAGGCACCCCCAGCCAGTGTCGTGCTTCGATATCAGGAATCAGCTCCAGGAATACGCTGCGGCGAATGGCAGACATACAACCGCTCACGCAGGCCACGGATTTGAAGTAAGCTTCCGGAATTTTCAACAGGCGGAAGAAAACATAGTAAATATAGACCTGGAAGACGGTCAGGGCATTGTCATCAGGATTGGAGATGCCTACCGAGCCGCCAACCAAAGCGATTTTAGGGTTCGTGAAGCAAGCCATCAGTTCGGACAGGGCATCCTTTGCCAGGATTACGTCGGAATCGACAGTGACGATGATTTCCGACCTGGCTGCCTGTACTGCGGAGAGAATTGTCCTTCCCTTCCCCCGATTGACCTCGTTGGGCCGGGATTCGACGTTCGCGAAATCCGCCACCGCCTTATTAATCCACAGGAGACTCTCCCCGCCGTCCTTGGAGCAGTCGTCCATTACAACAACGTGATATTTGTCAGCGGGATAGTCGGTCTGGCAGATGCTCTCAATGGTGTCGTAGATGGCTTTCCCTTCGTTGTAACAAGAGATGAGCACCGTCACGGTTGGTTTGAGGGTGTAGTCTTTCTGCAAACCTATGTCCTTGGAAGACAAGTGGATGATCGCCGCTAAGGACAGTTGAACGATCCAGAGCAGGATAAAGAGGCAGGGCAGCAGCGTCAGTAAATTCATCATCGATCCACGAAGTAATCAAATACAACCTGGGCGTTGTCACTGCGCAATCCAACAGGGCCGTGAAGCTGTAACACAAGGGCCGGCAGCGTGCCGCGCCAAACCATTTTGTCGTCAACCGTGACATGGAGTTGCTGGCCGTCCAGATCAGCCGCCAGCATGTGCGGCTCATCAACGTGCAGGGCTGGGGGATCGGTCTTGAGTTCCGCCTTGATATCGTTGATATAGCCACGGTCCAGACACGCCTCGTGAGTGCGTTGGCCGGGATTGCTTTTCACGGATACTGCAATCTTTTGCGTGTCGAAGTTCCACATCACGTACACCAGATTGCAGATGTCCTGAGCTTTTAGCTTGATGCCAAACTGGCGACGAATTTCACCGTTGCCCAAACGGGAGACTCCCCGGGAAGGACCAAGGTAAGTAAAATTTACAGCCACGTGTTGGGAAGTGCTCTGCCTAAGAGTTGCGCGCATTTCCTTGGACTGCGTCATCAATCGATTGCCCGCAGCCTTCTCAATGCGGCCGTCCGAAAGGTCCCAGTCTCTTTGCTCAGTCTTCAACCGTTCCGCCACTTTGACCGAACAGAAAGCAGCGCGGGGTAGCAACGCTGGGTCCAGCTGAAGTTTAGCGCTGGGGACTATGAGAAGCGCAAGTAAGCTCACCGCGAAGGTAGATAGATTCATAACGTAAGCATCTCTTGTTTTTTCAGTCACTTAGTCGTGTCTTATGGAAGTCGATGTAAAGGGGCCATAGCTCTAAAGAGTATCACTCACCTTTGAACTGCACTCTCAGGCTTACAAGGGGAAGTATTCACTGGCGACCGGCGTTCCACAATGGAGCACCTGTACCAATATGCGCTCTGCTGTATTAGTACTTTAGATTAAGGTGCCCGGCATCAATGGATTGCAGGTCTGAACAGCCTGTCCTTGTGAATTAGTCGCCTCCGTGAGGCCGAACGGGACTGTTTTTGGCCGATGCTGTAGCTCGGGTCAGCATCATCCTGGCGGAAGCTTGCCTGATTCGCGCCGTATGACGCCGTGGCCGACCGCAACGGTGAGGCGTGGACCGGCTCCATGCTAACCGACCGTGTGGCACGTCTTGATATCAAGAGCGGCCAGTATACCGAATACATGCTGCCGCGCCCGACCAACATCCGCCGATCGGTATCAAAAGTTTGGAGGCGGGGGGAGTCGAACCCCCGTCCGAAAAGCGCTACGGCCCGAAGCCTACATGCTTATCGCATTCGATTTGGTTCGCCGGCCACGCTAGGAACGCGCAAGACGCGCCGCCGACTAGTCCGATTGATCTCGCCGGATAACCACGGACCGAGGTCCGCCGGCCAGCCCACTGTGTGACGCCTCGATCCGAGCCCGCGGGCGAAGCTCGGGGAGACGGGCTACGCTAGGTTTTTCTAGGCAGCCAGAGCCAACTCGTTGTTGGCAGTTCTATTTTTCCACCCGATTGCGGGCAGGTGGCGCCCGGCATGCCTTCGGGTCGCGAAAGCTTCCGTCGAAACCGTGTCGCCCCCGTCGATTAGCTAAATTATACCATCCGACGGCGATGTACAGGCGGCTCGCGTTTTCGCTGCCCTTCCCGCCAGCCCCCCAAATCCCAGTAGCGAGCTTTGGCGATTCCGGTATTCGCCGCCCTTGCCACCAGACCAACCCAAATGCGAGAAACCGGGGTCTCCAATACGCACCGGGTTTGCGCGTATTGGGGTGGTATTAGCGCCTACCTCGCTACGCCCTTCGGTTGTCGCTGTTGACAATGCTTTTCCGGCCTCCCAATAATGCCCTTATGCCTGCATGCCCGCGAGGGCGACCATGACTCCGAGCGCCCACGACGTTGAAAAGGCTGTCTCTCGCACCTTGCGCGAAACGCTGAATGCGCTTCAGCGCACCGCCGAGGAACTGAACCAAGCGCTCAGTGACCTGGTTGCCGCCTGCGGCAGCACTCGTGCTACGAATGCGCTGCCGCCCATTTTGCGTGCCCAGACCGCTGCTGCATCGCTGGCCGCCTCGCTGGAGGTGCTTTCCCGATTCGTGGCCTCCTCGGCCACCGGCCCAGCCGCCCGCGATATTCCGGAAGAGGAGGCTCCCATACCCCGGGCTGGCGGTCATTCCGTAGCGCAGCGGCCCGCGACGTCGGCGCCGCCGGCAAGGCCCGAAATGGTCGAGGACCTGTCCCCGGTTCAGGAACCTGCACTCAAAGATTTTGCTACCCCTTATGCCGACCCCCGGATAGACTCCCCTCCTGCGCAAACGCGTGGCCAGGGTCGCGCATCTGACTTGGCGGGGCAACACGCCGCATCGTTCAGGGAGACTTCCAGGGAGATTTCGGCTGCTCCCGCGGGGCACGCGCCGGTCAATCCCATAGAGGAGTTGCCGCCCGCTGCGGCGTCATTTGACATTTCGACGCTGCTTCCGGAAGAGCAGGACTTACACCGGCGTGCGAATCGCGTCGCCAAAGTCTCCATGCAGGATATTAAAATGCTCCGTCCCAACGACGTGCGCTTGGGACGCGAACATAAAGACATTTGCTTGCGTTTGCGAGATGATATTGAAAAGGCTCACAAAGAATATGACCGGCGTTTTCAGTCGATCCTGGGCCATCCGGTCGATTATTTCTATGACTGGATGGTTGAAATCCTGGGCGAGGGAGACCCACAGACACTCGGCGAGTATCCCTATCCCTCTCCGTCCCTGCGGCGCTAGCGTGCTCACAGGCAAGCCGCGGGCCAGGGATGCCTTTCGCTCGTCTCTGGCCTTGCTGCGAGAAATGATTCGGCGTCGTAACTTCTTCGCACAGACGGCCCTTTTGTCGAGCGCGCTATGCTTCTGTGTCTCGAACCTGAGCATCGCCGCGCCGCGGTTGCCGCAGGAGAAAACAGACAAGCGCGCGTCGGCCAGAAAAAAGAAGCCCTCTGTAACTCCAGCCAAGCCGCCTGTTGCTAGTTCGCTCGCGGAGCAGCAACTCGAGCGACTCGCGCGCGATCTGCACGAGCATCCCATGGGAATGGCGTACGAGCGGCTGGTGCAGTTCGCGGGCAGCGAAAAGGGCACCGCGGTCGGCGCCCGCGCCGCGCTGGCTTTGGGTTATTACGACTACAGTCGCGCCCATTTCACGGAGGCCAGGAGTTGGCTCCAGCAGGCCGCCGCTGATCCACTGCTTCCCGATTATGCGATGTTCTGGGAAGCGCAGAACGATCGTGCTGCGGGCGCGGTGGAAATTGCCCTTGCCGAATTGAAGCGCTATCGGGAGCGTTATCCCGATACCGCCATGAGCGATTCAGCCATCGAGGCTCTGGCGCAAGCGGCGATTGCCGCGGGCCAGCCGGCCGATGCCGTGGCTGTGCTGCAAGAGTACCCCAAGACAACCGCGAAGCCGTCACTTTTGCTCTTACGCGCCCAAGCCAACGAAAAAGCCGCTCTGGCCAAAGGCCAGAAGCCCGTTGCCGCAGCCAACGATTATCTCGAACTCATTTATCGCTTCCCGATAAATGATGAAGCGAAAGTTGCCGTGGAGCGTATTCCTTATCTCCAGGCCATTCTCGGCGAGCAGTTTCCAGGCACTCCGGTGGAAAGGGAGATTAGCCGCGCCGAGGCCCTTTTCGACGCGCGCCGCTGGAGGGACGTCCGCAAGGCCTACGAGGATCTGCTGCCGAAGCTTTCCGGCGTTCAACACGATCGTGCCGCGCTGCGCCTCGCCCAGGTTCAGATCCAATTGGGCGGCAGTCCTGATGCGCTTGAATCCCTGAAGCTCACCGATCCGGAACTCGATGCGGAACGCATCTATTCGCTTTCGCAGGTGCAGCGCTCTGCGAAGTTGGAAGCGGCAATGTTTGCCGCTATCGAACAGGTCGTTTCGACTTATCCGCAAAGCCCCTGGGCCGAAGAGGCGCTGTTCGCGGCGGGCAATTATTACTGGATGAATTTGGATCGCGCCCGTGCGGCCGAGTATTACCAGAGAGTTGTATCCGCATTTCCGATGGGGAAATATACGTCCATCGCGCAGTGGCGGATTGCCTGGACGGCATACATGCTGCGGCAGCCAGACGCGGCCAGCCGGTTCGAGCAGTATCTGACGAAATATCCAACGTCACCGCAGGCGGTGAATGCGCTTTACTGGCTGGGCCGAAGCTACGAGCATGCGGGCAGTACCGCGCATGCGCGGAGCTTTTATCTGGCCGCCGTGCAACGCTTCCCGCAGACGTATTTTGGCGAAAAGGCCGCCCAGCGCCTGCATGAAATCGGCACGCAACCCACAAATCCCGCCGAGGTCGTCTCGGCGATTCCGCCGGCGCCGCCCTTGCCCGCGCTGGACGGCCCCGTGCCGGCCGCCGCGATGCAGCGCTGGGCGCGTGCGCAGGCGCTGCAAAGCATCGCCTTCGACAGTTCCGCCGAGCTGGAGCTGCGTTCGGCTTATGCCGATACGCATGCCTCGAGCCTGCTTCTGGCCATCGCCAAAGCCGCCGAGCAAGCAGGACATTACGGCGCGGGAATCGTTACTGCGCGTCAAATTGTCACCAATTTTGAAGCGCGGCGCTTCGATCAAATTCCCGATGAAGCTTTGCATACCGCGTATCCATTGCCCTATCGCGATTTAATCGAGCGTGAATCGCTGCATCATCATTTGGACCCCATGCTCGTCGCCGGCCTGATCCGCCAGGAATCTGCCTTTGCCACCGACGCTGTCTCCTATGCCAATGCGGTCGGCCTGATGCAGTTGTGGCCGCCGACAGCCGTAAAGCTGGCGCGCAGCCTTAAATTCAGATACACACGAGGGCGCCTGTTCGATCCAGAGTACAATGTGAAGCTCGGAACTTTGTATCTGTCCGATCTGCTGGCCGCCTACCGTACGCCGGAAGCCGCGCTGGCAGCCTACAATGCCGGCGAGAATCGCGTGGAAGAGTGGAGTGCTGGTCAGAACTATCAGGAAACGGCCGAATTTGTTGAATCCATACCCATCACGCAGACCCGCGAATACGTCCAGATCGTGGCCCGCAATGCCGAACTTTACCGTCAAATCTATCGGCGAGGTCCCGCCACTCTGGCCAAAGATTCGAGCACCACGCCGTCGTCCGATTCACCCGCGTCCGCTTCGCCCGCCTTGCCGGCTGGTGTTCTTCCATAAATTCTTCCACCCTCTCGAAGACCAATAATGACCAGTTCCGCTGAAGCCAAACCGACTGCCGATAAGATCGCCAAAACGGCGCGATCGATGCTTTCCGAGAAGGCCGAATACTTTACCGAATCGGTCATTCGGGAAATGACGCGCTTGGCCTTGCAGTATGACGCCGTCAATCTGGCGCAAGGATTTCCCGATTTCCCCGCCCCTGAGGAGGTTAAGGAAGCCGCCCGCGCCGCCATTGCCGCCGATGATAATCAGTACGCCATCACCTGGGGCGCGAAACCCCTGCGGGATGCCATCGTCGAGAAGTTCGCGCGCACCCAGGGCGTCACCGTAGACCCCGAGCGTGAGATCACGGTCTGCTGCGGTTCCACCGAAGCCATGATCTCCTCGCTGATGGCCATCATGAATCCGGGCGATGAAGTGGTCATCTTCGAGCCCTTCTACGAAAACTACGGCCCCGATGCCATCCTTTCCGGCGCCAGCCCGCGCTTCGTGCGCCTCCATCCGCCGGAATGGGAATTTGACCGCGAGGAACTCGCGCGTGCCTTTGGTCCCCGGACCAAAGCCATCATAGTGAACACTCCCAATAATCCGACCGGCAAGGTCTTCACTCGCGAGGAATTGGAATTTATTCGCGAACTCTGCCTGCGCTGGAACGCCTTCGCCATCACCGACGAGATTTACGAGCACATCATCTATGATGGCGCCCGCCATATCTCCATGGCCTCGCTTGAAGGTATGCGCGAGCATTCCATCACCATCAATGGAATGTCCAAAACTTACGGCGTGACCGGATGGCGCGTCGGTTGGGCCATTGCTCCGCCGGGTCCTACGGAAGCCATTCGCAAGGTGCACGATTTTCTTACCGTCGGTGCCGCGGCGCCGTTACAAGCGGCCGGAGCCTTCGCGCTCAAACTGCCGGTTTCCTATTACCAGCGCCTGGCCGAAACTTATCGCGTCAAGCGCGATCGCATGCTGCGGATCCTCGAAGATGCCGGTTTCGAGTGCTTCCGTCCGCGCGGCGCCTATTACATCATGACGGATATCTCCCGCTTTGGATTTCCCGATGATGTGTCCTTCGCGCGCGATCTGGTGCAGAAGATCGGCATCGCTGTCGTCCCGGGCTCGAGTTTTTATAATGATGCTGCCGATGGCTCCCGTCAGGTACGCTTCACGTTCTGCAAGAAAGAAGAGACGCTCTCTGCCGCCGCAGAGCGCCTCTCGCGTTTGCGCCCCTCCTGACCAAGCCGCGCCCCTGAACAATCCACGATGATGTGCTAGAATCCGCCCCCGCGACCACAAGAAGATCAAGGAGAAGACTTTATGGCCATGGAGTTCAACCTGATTCCCTTCGATACCAGGGTCGAAGAGAACGGAGAAGGAGAAAAAGTTGACGTCAGCGCGAGCTCCACGCGCACTTTCTTTTGCATCATGGTCATCAGCGACCAGATCGAGCAGGAATCCATCGACGTCTCCATCTGGGGCTCGGCGGACGGCGAGAATTGGGGCACTCACCCCATTCTCAAGCTGCCCCAAAGCTTCTACCGTGGCGAGACGCGCGCCGTGCTCGAATTGGTTTTACGTCCGGAGGTAAAATTCATTCGCGCCCGCTGGGAGCTGAATCGCTGGGGTCGCGTCGCGCCGCTGCCGATGTTCCAAGTCGGACTTCACCTGCAGGAAGTTCCCGCCATGCCGCAGCAGGTCAGTCCCGCCAGCGTTTCCGCGGGAAGCTAATCCGCATTCCGCGCCCCGCGAGCGGCTTCACATAAGCGTGCCGCGTCAGCAGCTTCAAGAAGAAAGATCGAAGCTCTGTAGATAATTTGGTAGGGTCACAGGCCAGCGCAATTCGGACTGCACGGCCGATTCCAGCGCCTTGGCTGCAACGGGCTCGCCGTGCACCAGGAAAAGTTGCCGCGGCGGCGCGGGAACTCCCGCCAGCCAGCGCATCAGTTCGCTGCGTCCAGCATGCGCCGAAAATTGCCGCAGGTTTACGACTTCGGCTCGCACCGGCACGATTTCCCCGTGAATTTCGATTGATCTAGCGCCTTCCTCGAGCGCCCGGCCGCGCGTGCCCTCGGCCTGAAAGCCGGCCAGCAGCACACAATTGCGTGCTTCAGGCAGCCGTTGTTCCAGATGATGCAGCACGCGCCCGCCCGTGGCCATGCCGCTGGCCGAGATAATGATGGCCGGCGTCTGCACGTCATTGATCTGCTTCGATTGTTCCGGGCTGCGCATTACGTGCATGCTTTGGACGGCGAAAGGATCGGCCCGAAGCTCCTCCGCGCTCAGCTTCAAGTCCTCACGATGACGGCGATAGAGGTCGGTAACATCGATGGCCATGGGGCTATCCATATAGATCGGCAGCGCCGGGATGCGCTTCGAGCTTTCCAGGCGCCGGATGTCGTAGATCAGCAGTTGCGTGCGGTCCACAGCGAATGCCGGTATGACAATCACCCCGCCGCGATGCGCGACGCGATTGATGACCTCGGCCAACGCCGCATCCGGCGGTGGCACGGCAGGATGATCGCGGTCGCCGTATGTCGATTCGCAAAGCACGTAATCCGCCCCAGGCGGCTTCTCCGGGTCCTTCAACAGCGCCTGGTCGTAACGGCCAACGTCCCCCGAAAAAAGTATGGTCGTATTCTTGCCGCCCTCGGTGATCACCAGCTCTAGACTCGACGACCCCAGAATGTGCCCGGCATCATGCGCGCGAATGAGAAACTCGGGACTGAGGCGGCACTCGCCAAGCCGCGGCAATCCTGCAAATTGTTTAAGCGTCGCCACAACCTCGTCTTGCGTATAGAGCGGAAGCGGCGGCGTATGCGAACTGTAGCCATGGCGCGTGGCGTGGTCGGCATCTTCTTCCATCAGGTGCGCCGAATCCGGCAGCAGCAGACCGCAGAGTTCTTGTGTCGTGGCGTTGGCGAAGATCGGCCCTCGAAAACCGCTGCTGACCAGCCGTGGCAAATAGCCGGTGTGATCCAAATGAGCGTGTGTGAGCGCGACAAAATCAATCCTGGCGGGCTCTTGGGAAAGCTTTTGCCAATTACGCTGACTTAACTCCTCGCCGCCTTGAAATAAACCGCAATCGATAAGCAATCGCTTGCCATTGCCCTCGACCAAATACTTTGAGCCGGTAACTGTTCCTGCCGCGCCTAGAAATGTGATTCGTGGCATGAGCCGCCTATTGTAATCGCCCTTCGCCCCGCTGCAATGCACGATGTGATCGCCCAATGCAACGAAGTACACCTGCGCGCCGCGTCGATAAACTCGCGCTTCTTTTGCCGCTTGATGTACTGCTCGCGGCGCACCGCTTCGCGACGAGTAGCAAACTCTTCTAGATGAACTAATTTCCAAGGTCCCCGGTTCTTCAAGGCTTTTGAGTAGTTTGCCTGGTGATAAGCGAAGCGTTCTTGCACATCATGCGTCTGACCGACGTAATAGCGGCCGGTGGACTCACTTTGCAAAATGTAGACCGAAAATGTCATCAAACGTTTGGTGGAGCCGATGGGATTCGAACCCACGACCTCCTCGATGCCATCGAGGCGCGCTTCCAACTGCGCCACGGCCCCACCGGAAGGATGAATTTTTATAACACCCAGTCCCGATAAGGTCAAACATGAAGCCCTCAAAAACGTTGGCATTTCGGATTGACTCGAACGAACCAGCGGGCGTATGTTTTGCTTCAAAGCAGATCCACTGCCTGGAGACGAAGCATGAGTAAACACGATTCTTCTCGCCGCTCATTTCTGGTTCGCGCCGCCGTGGGTGCCGGAGCGGTCGCGGGCTCGGGCCTGGTACCCGACGCTTACACCCAGACGGTCGCGCAGCATAAGGACAGCGCTGCCGCGCCCGGCCAGTCGCATCCCACCTCGATTCAGCATGGCGCATTCTTCAATTATGAGCAGGCCACCACGATTGCGGCATTCACCGAACGCCTCATGCCCGGCGCGCCCGGCAAACCCGGAGCGCGCGACGCGGGCGTGCCCAACTACATTGATCTGGCGCTTGCCGGCGCCTATGCGGATCTGCAGGATTTCTACCGCCGCGGCCTCGCTCAGCTCGACGCCTACTGCCGCACAACTTACAAAGCGTCTTTCTCGCTACTCGAGCCTGCCCGGCAAGACGAAGTCATTACCGCGCTCGAGCAGGGCAAGGCGGCCGGCTTCAGCGGGCCGACTGCGCAGGAGTTCTTTGGCCTTGTTCGCACGCACACCATGGAAGGCATGTTTGCCGACCCGCTTTACGGCGGTAATCGCGAATTTGCCGGCTGGCGCTTGGTGGGTTTCCCCGGCGCTCAAGGCAATTTCACGCCAGCGGATTTGCAAAACAAACAAATGTTCGCGCGCGCACCCATGACTGGCTTGCAGGCGCAGGCCACGCAGGCCAAAGGATCAGGACGGAGTTAGCCATGACCACCGAAACGGCAGATGTCGTCATCGTGGGCGTAGGGGCGGTGGGCGGGATCATCGCCGCCGAACTCGGCAAAGCCGGAATGAAAGTCATCGGCCTGGAACGAGGTCCGCGCCTCACCACTCAGGACTTCAGCTCGCTTGATGAATTGCGCTACTTCCAGCGCCAGGAGTTGCGTCCCAATTCCAAGCGGCAGCCGGTCACCTGGCGGCCCAATGCGCAAACCGATGCCAAGCCGCTGCCGATTCTAAATTACGGCAATCAGGCCGGAGGCGGCACGGTCCACTACGGCACCCTTTCCTGGCGCTTTCACGAAGACGACTTCCGTGCGCGCTCCCACACCGTGGACCGCTACGGGGCCTCGGTAATCCCGGCAGACTCCTCGCTCACCGACTGGCCCTTGACTTATGCCGACCTCGAACCCTTTTACGACCGCGCCGAATACGAACTCGGCGTCTCCGGCAAGGCCGGCAATCTGCAGGGACGCAAGACCGATGCCGGCAACCCCTTTGAGGCGCCGCGGCGCCGCGAATATCCTCTTCCGGCCTTGCTGCCCGATCAATCGGGCGTCATCTTCGCCGCCGCAGCGCAGAAGCTCGGCTATCACCCGTTCTCCTCGCCGCGCGCCATCCTCTCGCAGCCCTATCACGGCCGCGCCGGCTGCACCTACTGCGGTTTCTGCCAGTCCTTCGGCTGCCACATGGGCGCAAAATCCAGCATTCTTGTGACCAAGCTTCCTGAAGCCGATGCCACCGGCAATTTCAAGCTCCTCACCGGCACCATGTGCTATCGCGTGAATAGCGATAACAGCGGCCGCGTGACCGGCGTCTCCTATTACGGCGCCGACGGCTCAGACAATACGATTGAGGCCGATCTCGTTATCCTGGCTACCTTCATCTATGACAATACGCGCCTGCTCTTGCTTTCCAAGACCGCCAAATTCCCCAATGGCCTCGCCAACTCGAACGGCCAACTGGGCAAGCATCTGATGGCCCACATCGGCGCCCGCGTCTTTGTCGCCTTTGACGATCGCTACGTCAATATCTACATGGGACCGAGCGCCCAGAAGCATAGCCTCGACGATTACAATGCCGACAATTTCGACCACGGCGGCTTGAAATTCATTCGCGGCGCCCAGATCTCGGTCAGTCCCGCGGACCTCGAAGCCGGTCCTATCGGCGCCGCCATCAGCATGAATCCGCCCCCCGGAGTCCCGCGATGGGGTGCGGCCTATCGGGATTTCCTCGCCAAATACTTCGCGCGTTACGCTGCCTTCATCGCGCAGACCGAAAACCTGCCGTATGCGGATCAGACCGTCGACCTCGACCCGCACGTACGCGATCAGTACGGCTTACCGGCCCCGCGCCTCACCTATGATTGGCGCCGGCCAAATGAAGTTGCGCGCATCGACTTCCTGCTGAACAAACTGCAAGAACTCGGCCGCGCCTCGGGCGCGCAGCACGTCTGGCGTTCGCCGGCCGGCTCAGGAATGCCCGGCGCCCACCACGAAGGCGGCACGCGCATGGGCGGCGATCCAAAGACTTCGGTCGTGAACCGCTACGGCCAGAGTTGGGATATCCCCAATCTCTTCATCATCGGCAGCTCGACCTTTCCAACGATGAGCGGCTTCAATCCCACGCTCACCATCCAGGCGCTCGCTTACATGAGTGCCGATGCCATCGTCAATCGCTATAAGAAAAATCCCGGCGCCCTCGTCTAGCTCGCATTTTGCTAGATGAGATATGCAATCCAGAAGCGCTGGTGCGCACATGCGACTATACTGATGTGATGAGTTCGACTTGTTTATTCCACGCGACTTTGAGAGCCGCGGGAACATCAGCAGCCTGTAGCTTTTCTGAAAGGACTTCATTGAATGTGGCGCGGCCAGACTTGCCGATGGTGGCCAGAATTACGAGAATCCAGTTCTTGATTTCCAGAAAGTTGACCTCGTGGCCCTGTGAGAAGTATTGCCGGGCCTGCCGCATGACTTCTTCGTCTGGTTCGTTCCGGACCAGGAATAAATAGTCCTCGATTGATTGGGGGGCGATTTTTACTTGAAAAGTGGACATGATTCGGCTCTTCTCAACTGGACGTTCAGTGACTTCGGCCGCCATCAGGACTGATGTACCCCGCTTGATAGTAATGTCCCCGCCCGCACCGGAAGGCCGGTCAGCCACATTGATACCCTGTACATCGATTGTCCAATCCAAGTTGAACACGCGATTTACGGTCACGAAGGTTACTTCCGCCAACATAAGTGGAAATCTTCCGCCGCTGGCCGTAGATAGGAGACCATCAATAAGCCGTCCATATTGTTCAAGACTGATTCTGTGCAAGCGGGCGAGTGGGACGTGCGCCGCGCTTCTTAGGCGAATGAATCCGAATAAGAGATCCCGCAGTGTCCCTTTCAAATCCGCATCGCTGTCCGTCTTGGCAACCATTTTGATCAATGCCAGCAACGAATCGTAACCCACCTTGTCACGCAATCCATCCCGAGTGGCTTCGTCAAACATAACGGAACGCCGGAATGTGGAAAGGAAAGGGCCGCGCGAACACGGGATGCGCTTATCATGCAAGAAAGGATTCACGACCCTCTCGTCAAGGGTTCGGCCATTATAGGCGTCGTCTCCGTGGCCGATGTAGGGCTTCTGAATATCAATCTCACGGGAACTGAGCCGAGCCAAGATACAACCCAGCAACACCTCTCTGTAGGCCTGAGTCGTTGATGCGAAGATGGCATCGAAATGCTTTCGAGGTCCCTTGGCTATGGCGGGTTCTTTCCCCTCCAACGATTGAGCTTCAACTGTGGCGAATTCGGCTTCGAGGACTTTTCGGATGAGCGTGTAGTCAATCGACGGCATCGCCGTCCTAGTAGTTGACCCAAAGGGCTTCTTGCCTACGCTTCTTAACCGAGTGGCATAGCTTGGCTGGCGCGTCGCATCTCCTGAAATCCTTGTACAAGGTATCCATGACGTCACAACGATAGCCCGACATAGCCGCCTTCCCTTTTATGCGACGGAGGGCGCGGGCTAATTCGGTGTGTTCATAATCCGTCATTTCGTTGCCGTAAGCCTTGCAGTCAGTTCGTGACGAATGCGGATACGGTGGGTCACAATAGAAAAGCGTTTCCCCGTCATCGTAGAGTCGAATAAGTTCCAGCGCCGGCCGGTTCTCGATTTGAACTCTTAGGAACCGTTCCGCAATTTCCGGGAGCATGTTTATACTTCCAAGCCATCGAGATACCACGCCAGACATTCCGGCGCGCGTCGTATTTTTGCAATTCGCCCAACGGCCGATGCTGGCAGTTTGGGCCAGCCCTGTACGGACCTGACGTGCTCTGATAAAAAAGCGGCGCGCTCTTTCGAAGTCAGAAACCCTACGTCCGTTCGTGGAGCAAGCAATGAAGAATTCTTCGCGGGAAAATGGCGTCAGTCCGATTGCCCGTACAAGTCTATCCCCGTCGTCGCGCAACACTCGGAAAAATGTAGTCACTTCGCCGTCAAGGTCGTTATACGTTTCGACCGGGGCTGGGACTCGGTTTACCAGAACGGCGGCAGAACCACCGAATGGTTCACAATAATGGTGACAGGCAGGAAGTAGAGGTAAGAGCCATTCCAGGTGGCTGTACTTTCCGCCATACCATCCGAAGGCGATGAGCTTCCTTTGTTTCCTTCGGCGCGTCGTCGGAGAGCTTGGGAATAACGCTATTTGAGCCTCATCCAAGTAAATCGGGGAGGGCGCACCGGGCATTCTTTTTCCCTCAATCGGTATCTGAACCGCGGGCGAATATAACACGAAGACAAGAGACGAGGCAATCAGTCGAGCCTGTGGAATTTCCGAGAGTTTTGACCCTGCCTGGAGCGGCATCCCGTCCAAACCGCCGGGCATCCCTAATGCTCTCCGCGCATGGGCGGCGATCCAAAGACTTCGGTCGTCAACCGCTACGGCCAGAGTTGGGATATCCCCAATCTCTTCATCATCGGCAGCTCGACCTTTCCAACGATGAGCGGCTTCAACCCCACGCTCACCATCCAGGCGCTCGCTTACATGAGTGCCGATGCCATCGTCAATCGCTATAAGAAAAATCCCGGCGCGCTTGTTTAGCGCAACGATTTCGCCCCGGGGCGTCGCGGATACCGGCATTGCGTCCGTCCCAGGCCACCAGGTTTTATGCGAGTTCAATGCATTTGAATCCAAGTCCTCGTGCCGCGACCAACTCCACGAGATCGTCCTCGGAGTGATTCGGCCCTGAAGAAAATCACGTTCACGCATCCGTTCCGAGTAGAAAGCTTTTGTAGTTCCAGGAGAGATCCGCGGCCAGTTTTTGCCAGCTATCTTCGAGACCAACGCTTGCCGGCACGCGTTCCGGCAAGAGCGCCCGCAGTTCGCCCCAATTTGAGCCCAGGCGGAATGGCGTGCCATCCATTTCTGCGGAATCAGATAAACGGGAGAGAAGTCCCGCCGCCACACGATACATCGCATACCTTGGTGTGCCGCGACGGCTCAGGCCCACCCAGCGGGGCCATCTCCTCCAGCTCTTAGACCAGCCGCGCCGGCGCGCCAGGGATAACCACCCTCGAGCGGTCTGCGGTGCCGTTAGCCGGCTCACCCACCGGGTCCACAGCGCATCCTCCGAAAGATTTGCGGGCGCGCCCGTAAGCTGGACCAATTCCCAGCGCCAGAGCGCGCACGCATGGCGGACAGCCTCTTTCCATACCGCGGGCCGAAGATCGCAACCTTTTTCGCTGTCGGAAATTTTCCATGCCGTGCAGGCGGAGACCTGCTCCGCGAATTGCTTCAATGAAAACGGAGCGGCCGAAATAGCTGCGGATTCGCCGGCCAGCTCGCATAGCCGAACGGCTCGGCGGCGGAAGCCTGGTTCGTAGGCACCCGCGAAAACAAGGTAAGACGTGGCCGCGTCTAATATTAATTTTATCGCTGCATAGCGAAACGAAGAGCTGCTTTCGGCTTCGCCTAGTGGACTCTCCGCAGCATGCCCCAGAAACTCGATTGTGCGATTGCAGAGCATGCGCCATGCATCTTCGCGGGAAATCTCTCCTACACTGAAACTGGGGATCAGGGAAAGAATGCGCGCATCTCCCCATAGCACTCGCCCGCAGGTGCGCAACTCGTACGTGGCAATGCGCGGCTTCAAATGCCGCAAATAGGTTGGCTGGACCGCCCCGAGCCCGATTTGCCCGTAGATCCCGCGCGCCAATAAGCTGTCCTCGATTGCTGAAATCAGTGAGACGAGGTCACCATCAGAGGGCAGCCGGCTAGTCTGCTCATATACCAAAAAGAAGTCCGCGTCACCGAGAAGCTGCCAGCCGCTGTCTTCTTCGACGAATGTGGCCTCGTCTCGCGCCAGGCTGCCGGTCAGGACGATTGCGCGGAGTCCCTGGCCGCACGTTGCTAGGCACAGACGAACGGTTTCCTCTCCGATGATGGCGCGCAATTCTGTCCGTTTCAGCCGTTTCTCGGAAGAAATGCACGGCGAAGTGCTGAGCTTCCTGGCAGACTTATCACGCAGGTCGAATGCGGGTTCATTCATGACTCGTTTTCCTGCAGAAGCTGGCGAACGCCGGCGGCAATTTCTCCGGCACTGTGCACTGTGATCGGCGGCTCCGCAGCGAGGTCGTCCGACAGGCTGTGCCCATTCCTCTCGGCGAGCAGAATGGCTCGGCACTGAGCGAGTCGCGCGGCCTGCAAATCGCTTTCGGAATCACCCACGAGAACCGACTGTGGCAGGTTGATCCGCCAGTCTCGGGAGGCCTGCCAGAGAAGATTCGGGCGCGGTTTGCGGCAAGAACAGCGTGCTTCGGGAACATGAGGACAGTAATACACGGCATCCACTCTGGCGCCTTCAGCTTGCAGTTCAGAAACGAACCGCCGCGTGATTTCTGCGAGAGTTTCTACGGAGAGCAGCCCTTTGCCGATACCTGCCTGATTGGAGATGACGATTATGGGCACCCTGAGTGCGGTCAATTCTGCCAGTGTCCGCTTGATCCCGTCGACGAACTCGAACTGACTCCACTCGGTCACGTATCCGCCAAAAATTTGCTTATTAATCACGCCGTCGCGATCCAAGAAGATTGCCGGCGAGCTATCGCCAGATGACGGCTCGGAAAAGAGAAACCGAAGTATGCCGTTGTGGAGAGGACGTATCGGTTGATCTTTGATCATGGATTCAAACTAGGCAGCGCTGAGTTTCTGTTTGAGATATTGCGATACGATGTGGTTCAGGGTCAGGTGCAAATCTTCAACTTGACCATAATTGTTCGAGGAGACGCTGATATCAATGTCTACGAGTTGCTTCAGTTTGCCGCCGCCAAATCCGGCGAAACCAATGGTGACGGCGCCGCGCTTTCTGGCGTATTCCATTGCACGCAGCACATTGGGGGAGTTCCCGGAAGCCGAAATGGCCAGCACGACATCGCCCGGCTCGAGGAGATTCTCTAGCTGTTCCTTGAAGACGACTTCATAACTGGCATCGTTGGCCCACGCGGAGAGCAGCGCCATATTATCGGCCAAGCTGATCACGCGGAGGCGCGGCTTTCCGGGTGTCGCCGTGCCTTTACCCAAATCGCATGCCGCGTGAGAAGCTGTAGAGGCGCTTCCGCCGTTGCCTAAGATGAAAAACTTGCGCCCGTTCCGATGCGCTTCGAGGAGAATCCCCACGATGGCCTCAAGCTTTTCGCGGGAAACCTCCCGGTAACATTCCGTAAGACCTTGGAAGTAACCATCTGTAAATTGGCAAAACATTGCTATCTCCCTACGTAAATGATCTTGCTTCCCTCGGGCTCGAATCCGAATTCCAGTTCGCGCAAGTCGCGGAGCGCCTCGCGTACCGCGCCCTTCTTCTGCGGCGGACAAAACAGCAGCAGAAATCCGCCATGGCCGGCGCCGAGCAATTTGCCACCCAGGGCCCCTGCAGAACGAGCGCGTTCGTAGTAATCGTCGACTCGCGAGTTGCTAACATTGGGGGCCAACTCGCGCTTGCACACCCAGTTCTCATGCAGCAATTCACCGAGCTCCAAAAGCCCATTGCCGCGCACCAGCACGGAGTGGAAGCGATCGACGAGGTCGCGGAGACGGCACAAGTAGTCAATCTTCTTGTCCGTTTGCTTCGCCTGCGTCTCTAGGATCTGGCGCGCATCCCGATTGCTGCCTACATAGAAAAAGAGCAGATGATCGAAAAGAGTTCGTTTGGTATCCGGTGAACAAATGACCGGGTCCACGTACACACTGCCGTCCTGGTTGAAGCGGTACCGGCGCAGACCGCCGAATGCCGCCGCGTACTGGTCTTGCTTCCCAATGGGTTCACCAACACGATCGATTTCCAGATGGCAAGCTTCGGAAGCCAATTCCTCTGCCGTTTTATGCTCGCCCAGAAATGCATATAAGGCGTGCAGTAATCCGACGGTGAAACTGCTCGAAGAGCCCAGGCCCGTTCCGGAGGGAATATCGGCAATCGAGGTGGCCTCAATGCCGGAAACCGCTCCTGTGTGCCGCAGTGCCTCTCGAAACAGCGGATGCTGGACAGCGTCCAAGTCGTCCACAATCTCGGTCTTCGAATAACTGAGCCGCAGCGTCTCATCGAAACGGCGGTTTACCGTGATATAGACGTACTTGTTGACGGTCATACTCATCACCGCGCCCTGCTGGCGAGTGTAGAAAGAGGGCAGATCCGTTCCTCCTCCTACAAAACTGACGCGAAACGGCGTTCTGGAGATGATCATCATAGAGTTGCGGCAAACTCTTCGAGCCTTTGCGGCGTGCCGATGTCAAAGAACCGCTGGGCTGTGACGTAGGCTCGAAGCTGCCGGTCCGCCACCAGTTGCGGAAAAATTTCCTGCTCGAGAGAAATGCTCTGTCCCTTCGGGAGCTGCGCAAAAGCCTCTTTCCGGAAGCAGAGAACGCCCGCCTCGACGTAGCGCAGATCGGAACCACCCTGGCCTTTTGCGTAGCGAGTGACCCAGCCTTCGGAGTCCACCGCGACGTTGTTTAGTACTCCCGTATCAGCGACGTGGTTGTCGTAGACGACCAATAGCCCACGGCAGGCTGCTTGGCGAAAATCGTCGACGGCAGGCCGGTAGTCGATCGGCAGGTAGGAGTCGCCGTAGAGGAGAACGAAGTCGTCTTCCAGTTTCTCGAGCGCATTTCGTAATGCGCCGCCGGTACCCAAAGGAGAAGGTTGTTCGTTGCTGTAATCGATGGAGACGCCATAGCGGCTGCCGTCCCCGAAGAAATCGGAAACCATTTCACCCCGGTAGCCCAGCAGGATCAGCAGTCTGCGGAAATCGTGCTGCGCAAGCCAGCGAACCATGCGCGCCAGAAATGGCTCGCCCCCTATCTCGATCATGGGCTTGGGAATGCGCTCGGTAATCGGCCGCAACCGTGTTCCCAGCCCGCCGGCTAAGATGACTGCTTGCATAGCATCTCCTCTACGAGCTCGTGAACTGCCTGGCGAGCGGCGTCAGTCGAACTCAGCCGAGCCTTCCACCCCAAGCGTTCCATCTTTCTACAGTCCAAACGCACCTGCGGGACGTCTCCTGGCCATCCCCGAGCGCCGCCCGTGTATTCCAGTTCGACGTTTTTGAGCCCCAGGGCTTCGATAACGAAGCCCGCTATTTCGCGCGCCGTGGTCGCTCCTTCGCAGCCGAGGTTGAAAACATTGAGCGGCTCGTTCGCATGTTGCCAGCCGTAAATCATTCCGCTCACGCATTCGCTGACGTGCAGGTTGGGCTTTGCTTGTTTGCCGTCCCCGAGGATCTCGAGCCGGCGGTGGTTTGCCTGCAGTTTGCGGATGAAATCTACAATCGCGCCATGAGTTCCATGACGGCCGCAGATGTTCGCGAAGCGATAGATCCAGGCCTGGACTCCGTAGTTATGGCTGAAAGCACTGATCAAGCCCTCGCAGGCGAGCTTGCTGGCTCCATAGAGCGAAATGGGAAAAAGTGGCCCGTAATCCTCGGGGGTAGGAATCACGGTAGGTTCGCCGTAAACAACTGAGCTGGAGGAAAAAACCAGCTGGCGAACACCCGCGCTGCGCATAGCTTCGAGGATATTGAATGTCGCCAGCGTACCTAGCCGAAGGTCGGTATCGGCCTGTTGTCGTCCTTTTTCGATGTTTGAGTTGGCGGCCAGATGAAAAACGGTGTCGTGGTTCCGGATCGCAGGAAGGAGCTTATCGAGACGCAGCAGATCACCGTGGATGAACCGAAAGCCCCCATGACCTTCGCATTCGCGGAGTAATTCCCGCGAGCCGGCACTCAGATCATCATAGATCGTGACGTTGTGGCCATCGACGAGCAAGCGTTCCGCCAGATTGCTGCCGACGAAACCCGCCCCGCCGGTTAAAAAAACTCGCATTCACTGGCTCCCGTGTGAACGGCTTTTCTGTACCAGCCGAGTCTGCTTGCCGTCCAGTTAACTAGCCGGCCACAGCGCCATACCGAACGGTGGCAAAAGGAAGCTTCGGGAAAGTTGTCCGTGTAAGCATTCCAGCGGCAGGCGTCTTGAATCAGTTCAACGTTCATCGTTTATATCCGTTCGTGCTCTTCGGCCAATTTCTCAACCGGCGAGGGAAGCGAAGACACTGCTGCGTCGGACGCGTGGTATGGCCAGCCATTTGCAAGCAAGTTCTGGAAACTGGTGATCTCAAAGTCGGCCAAGATCCGGCGAATTTTTCGCTCGGTGGCCCGTAAATTTACGTAACACTTGAACCTCCGTTTCAGATTCATGGGGAGGCGGGGGTGTTCCGGATCAATTTCCCGCGGATGAACGTAGAAGATGACCGGCAGGCCATTGGCCAAGACCCTTTTGGCCATGTGCTTCATCATCGCGTAGGGAAAGAACCGCAGGTACCCGCCTCCGAAGAAACACACGGGTGCGCCGAAAACGGGCTCAACCGTCATGG
Source organism: Rugosimonospora sp. (assembly GCA_035636675.1). GTDB lineage: Bacteria > Acidobacteriota > Terriglobia > Acidiferrales > UBA7541 > Palsa-189. The sequence continues at coordinate 20,186 of DASPYR010000037.1, forward strand.
GAAATTCGATAATTTCTCCGCAAGGGCCTACGATCATGTGGGGCCCGCGATGTCCGTTTCGAAGGCCTCCGTGTCCCCGCCGTGCAGGGAACACCGAGGAATCGTAGAGGTATCCGGCCTCGATCAGTTTGTCAAAAAACCAGTGCGTCGACTCGGTCACGGAGAAGCCGGCGGCGCGATAACCGTAGACTTGCTGGCCGGCAACATCTTCCAGGATTCCCTTGGACTTTTTGGCATCGCGGAAAAAGCCGTCTGGGGTCATGTGACTTGTCAACGTATGAGCGTAGCCATGGGAAGCGACTTCGTGCCCGCGCTTGGCTGCCTCCTGGACCAGATGGGGGAATCTCTGCGCCACCCAGCCCAGGAAAAAGCAGGTGACCTTCGCGTCTGCTTCATCCAGGATGTCCAGCAGCTTCAAGAAATTTTTTTCTACGCGCGAAGGCAGGGCGGACCACTTGGTTAATGGCGGTGTCGCTGGCAGATCGAGGATGTGAAACCAATCCTCGACGTCTACCGAGAAAACACAAAGCTGCTTGGCGGATCCGCGTGTGAAGGGCAATGCCGTCGAGGGGATGCTCGACAATCTTGCCGGGGCTTCTGAATCTGTAGGCCGGTGCGAGCTCACTGTGCCTCCCGACCTCGTGGACCGTATTGCGATTTCCAGGGCACGGCTTACCCTAACGGGCCCCTCGGCCCAAGATCAGTGTTTTCACAGTTTGAAAAATGATGAGCAGATCAAGACCAACGGACATGTTCTTGATATAAAAAAGATCGTAGGAAAGTTTGTCCTTGTTATCTTCCAAAGTTGCGCAGTAGGGGCGGTGAATCTGTGCCCACCCGGTCGCACCAGGGTTCACTGCCCAGCGGTACTTGTAGAGCGGTATCTGCTTGGCGAACTCTTCTTCCTCTTCCAGCATAAACGGCCGCGGCCCTACGAAATGCATATCGCCGCGCAGAATGTTATAAAGCTGAGGGAGTTCGTCCACGCGCAAACGCCGCACCCAACGGCCTACCCGAGTGAAGCGCTCGTCCATTTCCTGCGCCGGTTGTATTTTTCCGTTCCCGCTTGCATTGCCGTTTCCCGCGGCCTTCATGGAACGAAATTTATAAAGAGTAAAAATCTTTCCGCCCTTGCCTACGCGCCTTTGACGAAACAGGATCGGTTTTCCGGAATCGAACCAGATCGCCAGCGCGATCAGGCCCATCAAGGGAAGCGCTGGAACCAAGCAGATCAGGGAGATGACTAACGAGGAGATCCGCTTGTACAACTGCAGGCCGCCCGGTGCGAAAAAGCCCGGGCCAAACACAAGTTCGCTCAGCCTGAGTGACTCGAGCGCAATCTTGCCGGTAAGGGTTTCATAGAACGCTGGTCCGTCCTGAACCAATACGCCCCGGGCCTTAAGCTCCAGCAATTGCTCGACTGGAAGCCTGCCGCGCTGCTCGCTCATGGTAACGATGAGTCGATGAATCTGTTCGGCCATGACAACATCAACGATTTCCTGTGAATCGCCGATGTGATCGAGTCCGTTCAGAACAGCCGGGGATTTCGCGCCATCAGCCACGAAGCCGATCAGCCGAAAGCCAAGTTCAGGACGACTGCTAATTTCCTTTGCCAACGACAAGGCCAGCGGTCCCGCACCCAGCAGCGCGGTCCTTTCCGCGAGTGTGGGGGAACCGTTGACGACTGAGAAGAGTTTCCGCCAGCCCACCAAGCAGGCGCCCATGAAGAGAACTGCGGGCATAAATAGGCTGCTTCTGATTTGAATCGATGGAAAAAGATAGTAGAGGACGGCCAGGATGATGCACGCCGTGCCTACAACTTGAACTAAGCGTATGAAGACCTCGCGTGCACTAGCGAGAATGGTGGAATGGTACAGATCGTAATAGTAGAGGCACAGGAGGCAGACCAAACATACCATCCCAATTCGTTCCCACCCGTTTTCATAGAACAGGAGGAGTGTGCCGTCTGCCCTGAATCGCGCGTAAGTGGCCGCAACTAACGCTAAAAACATCATAATGAGTTCCGACAATGCCAACAGCAGCGTCCGCGCAGGAAAATAGGCATTGAATATGCGAACGATGGGTTGAGGCCTCATGATGGGAGGTCGGTTAATCGCCGACGTGGGAATCAGGCTTCCGGCAACCTGGTCCCGTATTTCCTCTGTGGTATTCGCCAACCTAGACACCCGTAACTGCCAAGCGTTCAGGGCAATTCAGTGGTGATCGGGTGCAACGGATGTGCCACGAGCGACGCGAACATGAAGACGACTGTGTTGTTATCAAGGCATTTAGAATCTTGTATTTACCTGGGAAGGCGCAATAAGCGGCCGGGTGGGGACTTTCTGACGTTCCGATGCTATTCCACTTAGTGGAAAGACTTTTCGCTATTCTGCCGAGCGAAGTGTGCGTTTCAGACTCGTGAACTTGTCACGGGCCGGAAAATCCGCGGGGTGCGGTGCAAATGAGAAATTGACGTAAGCCCTTGAGACTATAGAGCCTAGCATGTCACGAGCCTCCATTTTCATTATCGAAGAATACCGCGTCAAACTAAAGCTGGAAGGAGGATTGCTTTGCTTAGCGAGTACGACTAGCTGCGTTTAGCGAGCACGACTAAGTGTCCGATGCCTGAGTCTGCGACTTACGCTCAAGATCATGCGTTAGTTACCAACCCCAGCGTAAAGAGCTGGGAACGCCACGCTTGGCTATTGCAAGCGTTTGTTCTCCTAGGGCTTATCGGATTTCTTTATCACGGCATTTTGGCTGCATTGGTCCTCGATTGGTGGAACGATCCCAACTTCTCGCATGGTTTCGTCATACCCGTGTTTTCGCTTTTTGTCGTTTGGCAACAAAGGAAGAGGCTGGCAGCCCTGCCCTTGGCGCCAAGCTGGCTGGGTCTGGCCGTCATTGCCGGAGCATTGGTCGTTTTGATCGTCGGAAACCTCGGGGCGGAACTCTTCCTCTCACGATCTTCGTTGGTGCTTCTGCTGGGGGGAATGATCATCTATTTTGCCGGCTGGCGCCATTTTCGGGCCTTTTTGTTTCCCTGGGGCGTTCTGTTCTTGATGATTCCCATCCCTGTGATCATCTTCAACGAGATTGCTTTCCCCTTACAGTTTTTAGCTTCGCAGTTAGCTACCTGGCTGCTTTCGGTCTTGGGAGTACCTGTCTTGCGCGAAGGAAATGTCATCCATTTACCGGTGATGAGTCTTGAGGTTGTTGAGGCCTGCAGTGGAATTCGCTCACTCGTCTCGCTAACCGCACTCGCCGTCATTTACGCGTACTTTGTCGAGGCCCGAAACCTTTGGAGAGCCGCTTTGGTGATCGCCGCGATTCCCATTGCAGTCGCAGCGAATGGCCTGCGCATCATGGGAACAGGACTAGTGGTGCAGTATTGGGATCCCCAAAAAGGTGAGGGTTTCTTTCATACCTTTTCCGGCTGGATCATCTTCGTACTTTCGCTGGCCATGCTTTTCGCCGTGCATTGGGCATTGAAAATCCTGCGGGGCCGGTCAGTAAAAACGAAAGAGGCGCCCTGATGCGCTCCTCGCTAAGACTCCTCCCGGTGCTGGGTCTCTTGGCATGCACGGGAATTTTTCTCAACGCGCGGAATCGACCCGAACGGTTGCGACCGCATTCTCCGTTTTCCTCTTTTCCCCTGGAACTGGGAGGGTGGCAGGGACGGGATATGGGGATCCCGCCTGAATTTTTGGCGGTTCTTGGTCCGGGCGAGTTCTTATCGCGGCTCTATCAGTCCCGTCAAGACCCGTATATTGATTATTTTTTGGCCTACTTTCCTAGCCAGAGGACTGGCGACACGATTCATTCACCCAAGAATTGCCTGCCAGGAGCGGGCTGGGCGCCCATCGAATCGGGACGAATGCGCTTAGCAAGGCCGGGTGGGCCGCCCATCAATGCCAACCGCTACGTGCTCGAAAAAGGCGACAACCATCTGCTCGTGCTCTATTGGTATCAGTCACACGGTCGTACGACAGCGAGTGAGTACTGGGCCAAATACTACCTGGTTACGGACGCCATACGTATGAATCGTACCGATGGGGCGCTCGTTCGCGTTGTCACTCCGATCGCTCGCGAGGAAACCGCTACGACTGCCGAGGCGCGAGCGGTGAGCTTCAGCCAAAAATTTCTGCCTATCTTGGATCAGTATGTACCGAATTGAGCTCAACGGTTTGCGGGCTCCATTGAGATAAACCTGATTCTGCGAGGAAACCGAGCCTTGGCGGCACTAGTCATCGGTATTTGCGGAGGCACAGGCGCTGGCAAAACCACGCTCGCTAGACGAATCGTTGCGGCCCTCGCCGAGGAGAGCGCGGTCCTGGTTGCGCAGGATCATTATTATAAAGATCTCGCGCACCTCGCCCCTGAGCAGCGCGCTCGTCACAATTTCGATCATCCGGAATCGGTTGACATCCCACTAATGATCGAGCATCTCCGCCTGTTGCGGTCCGGCCGGGCCATTGACCGGCCCACATACGATTTCACCCGTCACCTGCGGGAGAATCGAACGGTCCGTCTGCAGCCTGGTCCGGTCGTCATTGTCGAAGGAACTCTCCTCTTAGAGAACAGGGAACTATGTGAATTATTCGGCCTGAAGATTTTCCTGGACACAGATGCAGATGTTCGTTTCATTCGGCGTCTCCGGCGCGACCTCCGCGAGCGCGGGCGCACGACCGAATCTGTGATCGAACAATATCTGGCCAGCGTTTACCCGATGCATAAGCAGTTCATCGAGCCTTCCAAGGCCCGCGCCGATGTGATCATTGGGAGTGACGGAGAGACAGATGTTGAAAACCTTATTCAGAAGATACGTGCCAGTCTCCCAATCACCGCCGGCACATCCAAGGCCACAACTTGGAACTCGGGCGCGCCATAGCAACAACGGTTCGGGGATGAATATGAGTGCAATCGAGCCGGTGTCAAAATCGTTTAGGATGGTCACAATGAAAAAACTTGTGTGTTCAAGGCTTCTGATAGCCATCACGGCCGCCGTGGTTATTGCCGGCTGCTCCCGTGATCCGAATGTTCTCAAGCAAAAATATTTAGGGAGTGGAAACCGCTACTTCCAAAAGCACGATTACCGGGCGGCTTCAATCCAGTTCCAAAATGCAGTACGGATCGATCCGAAGTATGCTGACGCCCACTATCAGCTGGCTCGGACCTCCTTGCAGTTGCGCGATTGGAGGGTTGCGTACCGTGAACTGGCCCGCACGATTGAGCTCGATCCTGAAAACCTCAAGGCCCAAGTTGATTTTGGCAATCTACTCCTGGCCGCTCGCGAGTTCGACCAGGCTCAGCAGCACGCGGACCGGGTACTCCAAAAGGACCCCGGGAACGTGGATGCACACATCCTCCGGGCCAATGCCTTGGCGCAGCTTCAGCAGACCGCTGCGTCTCTCAATGAAATGCAGACGGCGATAGACCTCAACCCGGAGCGAGCGCCTTCCTATCTTGGCATGGCTGCCCTTCAAATCTCGGCTAAGGATGCGGCGGCTGCCGAGGAGAGTTTCAAGAAGGCCGTTTCGCTTGATCCCCAATCCCTTCCCACACGCCTGTTACTCGGAACGTTTTACGCTCGGCAGCAGCGCTGGTCAGAAGCTGAAGCGCAATTTCGGCAGGCTATTGAACTAGAGCCTAAGAACATTGCTCCACGAATAGCGCTTTGCAACTTATTTTTGGCCGAAAAACAGATTTCCCCGGCGGAGGAGGCGGCAAAGGAAGCGAAGGGCGCTCTGAAGGATTCGCCGCAGGCGTACCGCTTGCTTGGCGACGTTTACTTCCAGGCCGGGGATTTGCCCAAAGCGCTTGATGAATATGCATCGTTATACAAGGAGCATCCCAAGGATCTTCAGATTAAAAAGAATTATATTCAACTGCTCATCCTCCGAGGTCGCCTGGACGAGGCTGATAATCTAGACGCGGAGATTCTGAAAACAAGTCCTTTAGATCAGCAGAGTCTGCTCGCTCATGATCAAATTCTGGTGCAGCAAGGTCACCCAGCGCAGGCGATTGACCAATTGCAGGCGGCGATCAGGAACGACCCCGGCAACTCCCTAGCTCACTATTACCTTGGTTTAGCCTTCAATGCGACGGGGGATTCCGGGCAGGCAGAGGCGCAATGGAGAGAAACGGTGCGCCTGAATCCCAATTTTATCGAGGCACAGAGCGCGCTCGCCGCTGTGGCCTTGAGAAAAGGCGATCCAGAAGATCTGGCTGGTACCGCAGAAGCCATTATTTCCGCGAGACCCAACTCCGCGGATGCTTATGTGCTGCGTGCAGCCGCGAAGGCCTCCAAACATGACGCAAGCGGCGCGGAAGCCGATTTGAATAAAGCCATGGAAGTCGCCCCGCACAATCCAACCGGATTTGCCGCCATGGCCCACTTCCGTGCATCGCAGAAGCGTTATGCCGAGGCCGAGAAATTTTATGCGCAAGCGCTGGCACTTGACCCGAACTCCACCCAGGCACTCCAAGGTTTAGTTGCTGTCCTGATAGCAGAGAAGCAACCTGACAAAGCTATGGCCGAAGTTACTGAGACGATCATGAAGGCGCCAGAAAACAGCGGTCACTACATGTTGGAGGCGGACTTGCTTCTCAGCAGGAAACCGCCGGAGCTTGATAAAGCTGAGGCGGCTCTCCTGAAGGCGTCGGACCTGAACAAATCAGACGCGACCCCGCTGCTGCTCCTGGCGCAGGTCTACACATCGCAAGGAGCGGCCGATAAAGCCGCGGCCAGTGCACAAAACGCCATTCAGCATAATCCCATGGACCCTCGAGCCTATTTTCTGTCTGGGGGAATAGAAGAGAACCAGGGCCATTGGCAAAAGGCGCAAGAGCTCTATCAAAAGACTCTTCAAGTGCAGCCAGACTTCCCTTTAGCTTCCAACAACTTGGCCTACGTGATGCTGGAGCACGGCGAAAACTCCGATGTGGCGCTCACTCTGGCGCAAACGGCTCGTCAGAAGCTGCCCGATAATCCGAGTGTCGCCGACACCCTGGCTTGGGCTTACTACAAAAAGGGGACCTATCATTTGGCCATTGATCTTCTAGAGGAAGCGATCAAGAAAGCTCCCGACAATGCCTCATTGCATTATCACCTGGGCTTGGCGTATCAAAAGATTGATGAGAAGAGCAAGGCCAAGGCCCACCTGGAGCGTACCTTACAATTGAGCCCGGCATTCGACCATGCGGCGGACGTGAAGACCGCGCTCGCCCAGTTGGATTCAGCTTAGAACACCAAAGCGCTCTGCCACAGGTTGCGTAGTTTAGGTTTTTCCTCGGCCGCCTCGAAGGTTTCGATTCCCTTCGCGATCACGAAGCTTTTTTGGGCCAGACAACGCCTTGGTCTTTCTTCGTTACGGGCCCCATGCCCTTGTAGACGAATTTCTGCACCCGCTGGCCGCGGTACGTCTCCGTGGTGAAGATGTTGCCCTTTGAATCCGTGGCAATGCTATGCACCGCGTAGAACTCGCCGGGCTGACGGCCGCCATCGCCGAAGCTGGTCAGGATTTCCAGGGTGTCGCGCAGCATGATGTAGACCTTCTCGTTGGAACCATCGGCCAGAAAGATGTATTTCTGCTGCGGATCTTTGGAGAAGGCAATGTCCCAGACCGAGCCGTCGCCGAGCGTCCGCTTGGCGATGATGGCCTCTTTGACGAAAGTGCCGTCCTTCTTGAACACCTGGATGCGGTCATTGACGCGGTCGCAGACGTATAAGAGGCCGTCGTTTGCGAGTTCGGTACAGTGCACGGGATTGCGGAACTGCTGTGCCGGCGGCGCATCGGGATTGTACGGGCCAAGGCTGGTGTCGTCCGGTTTGTGGCCATAGGCTCCCCAATGGCGCTTGTATTTCCCGGTGTCCGCATCGAAAACGATGACGCGATGATTCCCGTAGCCGTCGGCGACGTAAAGCTCGTTGGCATCCTTGTCGATAAACATCTTTGCGGGACCTTTGAGGTTTTCCAGATCGTTGCTGCCTTTGCTCTGGCCGGGATGGCCGATTTGCATCAGGAATTTGCCGTCCTGCGTGAATTTCAGGACCATGTTGTCGTTGAAGGGACCGCCGCCGGGCTGCGACTCATTTGCGGCGGCAGCTTGCGTCGGCGGGGCAACCTGCGCACCGCGGCCGTTGCCGCCGATCCAGACGTTTCCCTTGTAATCGACGGTGATCCCGTGATTCGAGACCGGCCAATCATAGCCCTGACCCGGGCCGCCCCAGTGCCCGATGAGATTGCCCTCCTCGTCAAACTCCAGAACCGGCGGAGCCGCCATGCAACATTCTGAGGCCGGCGGATTCGCGGCGAGATAGTTTTCCATTCTTTCCAACGAGCCGCCCCGGTGAATGATCCAGATGTGATCCTGGGCGTCGACGGACACGCCGATGGTCATGCCCAGCAGCCAATGGTTTGGCAACGGCTTGGGCCACATGGGATCCACTTCAAAACGCGGCGCCTGTACTCCCGCGGCTTCCACGCCGGCTCTCCTCTCGAGCACGGTCGATCCCACACCCAGCGCGATGAGCAGTGCCAAAAAAGCAGCCCCGACATAGAGATTGCGTCTCATATTTCTCCTCCCGTTTCAGTCTCTAAACTATTCCCAACCGTACCAACGTGAGTGGAACCAATGCCGAGCGGGCCGCGTGGAGACGGCTGGCGCGCCGGAAATTTCAGCGGCCAATACTTCGCCACGCACCACACCAGACCCGCGAGAATCAGCATCACCATGAGAAAACGCATTGCGCTCGCCAGCACGGCCGCGGTAAGCACCGGCCCGGTGAAGCGGAACTGCCGCAGCCGCTCCCCGCGGTCGAGCATCCAGTGCCAGCCCGTGTGGGCAATCAGCGCCGAGAGGATGATGGTGCCGGTCCGCTCGGCCACCGCAAAACGGAAGAAAACGTGCAACATAGGAATCAGCAGCACCAGCACCAGCAATTGGCCGAGTTCTACGCCGATATTGAAGGAAAGCAGCGAGGTCAACAGGTGCGATCCGGCAAACTGCAGAGTCTGGCGCAGCGCGAAGGAAAAGCCGAAGCCGTGCACCAGGCCGAATCCGAACGTAATCATCCAGCGGCGCTGCACCCCGATTCCACCGACGATATTCTCGAGGGCCATGTAAACGATGGACATCGCGATCAGCGTCTCGATCAGCGGCGGGAACCATAAAAAATCCGGCGCCAGGTTATAGGCGCTGGCGATCAGCGTGATCGAATGCGCCACGGTGAAAGAAGTCACCACCGGGATCAATTTGCGCAAGCTGCGGAACGGAATTACCAGGCAGAACAGGAACAGCAGGTGGTCGGTTCCGTCCAATATGTGAAAGAATCCCAGTTTGACGAAGCGCAGGGCCGCTTGGTGCCAGCGCGGATCCAGCCTGACCAGGCCCGGATCGCCGGCGAACTCGAACGCGCGGACCGCCCCATCGGGCGGCAAAAAACGCAGCACGGTGATCTCGTGCAAACCGAGCCGCGCCAGGCCGGGATGAATCGAAAACCGGGACCGGTCCGAATGAATCGGATACTCGAAGAGCACATCGAGCATGACCTGATTCCAATAGACCTGCACGTCATTCGTGAGACGCGGACCGGTAACGTGAGCGAATGCCTCATCGTAGGAAGCGAAGGATCTGTCCGATTCCAGCGAAACGCGCACCGCGGCGATGCGCGGACTAGGCAGCCGGGCATTGTCCTCATAGAGCTCCAGGGCATCGGCAATCCACACTGAGGCCGCCTCGCGCAACGAGGCATCCACGCGCGCCAAATCCAGATATCCGGGGCCGCGCTCGGGGAATTCCGTATCGCGCATGGCGTTGAGCGGCACCCGCAGCAGCAGGTCCAGTTGCTGCCCGGCCGGCTTCACAAACGCCTGCACCGTCACATCGCTCGGGATATCGTGAGCGACCCCTGCACGAGGCACGGCGAGAACCAGCGCAGCCAAGAAAAACGTGATGCAAAGATGGCGCGCGGCTCTCCACGGCGCTGCCGAAGAGGATTTGAACGCAGGAGGCTCCATGGGCTCCCTCCTTCGACGGATTTTGCCGCCGACTGTAACACAATTTGCTCCGAATGCTTACTCGGACTCGTCCGCACAACGCTTCCACCGCGAGTAGGGCATTGACAAAACACGTATGGCAATGGAATAGTCGCCTCCAATCGGAGGTCTTCTCCAATGAATGTCAAATTGGCGGCACGTTTTGCTTTGGCTGCTGCTCTTTTGCTGCTCGCCAGTGCGGCCTTCGCACACCATGGCGCGGCGGGCTATGACTCGAATAAACTAACAACCTTGAAGGGAACCGTAACCGACTTCCGCTTCCAGAATCCTCATGCCCAAATTTTCCTCGATGTGAAAGACTCGTCGGGCAAGGTCCAGAACTGGATTCTCGAAGCGGTGGGCATCGCCACGCTATCGAGAAGCGGCTGGACGAAGAGCATACTCAAACCGGGTGACGCGATCACGGTCACAGGTAATCCGTCCAAAAACGGATCGCCATCGATGCGTTTGACCAAGGTGGTTTTGGCCAGCGGCAAGGAGCTTGGACTCGAGCGCGGCGAGGATTATGCGGGACAATGAGCGCTCCCTCTGACAGAACTGCAATGCGCAATTGGTTGACGCCCTTCGCGCTGCTGGTAGCGATCGGCTTTCCCTGCGGCATGCGAGGTCAAAATGGCGCGCCGGGAGCGGCAAAAGCTCCGTCCGCGCCGAAGCCTGCCACGGCGGGCACGACGCCGGACCTTTCCGGCGTTTGGAGGCGTACGCGGCGCCCTCCCGACAACAAGCGCAAGTACACACTTTACGAGATCGCCTTAACCCTGACGAACGAGGAGCCGCCCATGACGCCATGGGGACTCGAAAAGTTCAAAGCCGCCAGGCCTAATGTCGGACCTCATGCCGTCACTTTGGCCCAGACCAACGATCCGGTCGCCCAATGTTTCCCTCCGGGAGTGCCTAAAATTTACCTCGTGCGAGGCGCTCCGCTGGAGATTCTGCAAGCGCCCGGCCGAGTGATGATGTTCTTTGAGTACGATCACTTCGTGCGCGAAATCTTCACCGATGGAAGGCAGCATACGGCGGATTTGAATCCTACGTGGATGGGTGAGTCGATCGGCAAGTGGGAGGGGAACACGCTCGTAGTCGATACCATCGGTTTCAATGAGAAGACCTGGCTCGATTACGCGGGACATCCGCACAGCGATGCGCTGCACCTGGTGGAGCGCATACAGCGCACGAGTCACGACACTCTGGTCAACGACATTACCATCGAGGATCCGAAGGCCTATACCAAGCCGTGGACTTCACACATGGTCTTTGATCTGAAGCCCGACTGGAAGATCGAGGAAACCATCTGCGAAGACAACGTCAATTTCTCGAATCTGCAAAAAATCTCCGAATCGAAAAAGTAGCCTAACCTATCAGCTAATCTTGTTTGTTTGGCTTAGGTGTCATCCCGAGGTCGTCCGCCGCGGCCTATGCACTTTAGAGGGTGCCTTCCGGACGACCGAGGGATCTGCAGTTTCCTTCCATCCACCGCAACTGCAGATCCCTCGGCCCACAGATCGGGCCTCGTGATGACGATCTCAGTTGCGTCTCTGACAATGGCGTTCCAAATCGTTGGTCACACCCGTATATAAATTTCGTGATCGGCTGGAAACGATGTACACAAAGTAGCTGTGCAATCGTGCGATACCTCTACATACCGTGTGCTCTGGGCGCCATTCTGTAGGCTGCTAACGCGCGCG
>DASPYR010000038.1:0-21498 GCA_035636675.1 Rugosimonospora sp.
GAGACCCTGGCGCGCCAGGTGCTCGGCGGCCAGCGTGGGGCCGAATCCCCGATAGCGCTCCCGGCGCAAGGCGCGCAACGCGCGCTGCGCCCAGATCTCGGGAATTTTCCGGTTCGAGCCCCGACCGCGCAGCCCATGCACCATCGCACCATCGCCTGCGGCCCGCAGCCGGGCCTGCAAACGACGCACGTGGCGGTCAGTCAGTCGCAGACGTCGCGCCGCTTCCACCTGCTTCAGATGGCCTTGCTCGACTTCGTGTAACACCTTCAACCGCTCCCGTTCTTTCGCACTCAACTCGATTCGCTCCGGTTCCATCCTGCCTCCCGCCTTGGATGAAACCGGACATTTCTACTTTGCACAAACCGGACATTCTCATTTTGCCGCGACAGCGGCGACTTCTGGCTTGACACCTCTCAACGCGAAGAATAAGCTCGGCCCGTTTCTGAAACAACCCTGATAAGCAAGACGTAGCGTGACACCGCGCAAGCGACCGCAGCGCCGAATTTCGCCCGGACCCGAGGCAGCGACGGGTCGCCGTGCGAAGACCAGTTCGTGCGCTTTTCCCAAGACTCTGATGTCCAACACAGAAAGGAGGCTCCAATGCGCCGACTGATAGGAATTACACTTCTCGGGTTGTTTGCTGTTGCGGTGACCGTCTATGGTCAATCTCCGGCAACGCGAAATCCGCTCGTGGGAGCTTGGAGGGTTACGGAGATCGACGACGCGAACAGGCCGCCGATCACCAATCCTCAGCCGGGTCTGTACATTTTTACGGAACAACACTACAGTTTCGTGAGGATCAACGGCACGGGACCACTGCCCGACTACCCCTCAAATGACAAGGCAACCGACGCTGACAAGGTCGCGGTCTTTAATGCGCTTTACCTCAATACCGGCACGTACACTGTGACCGCCAAGATGCTGACAACGAAAGCCATGGTGGCAAAGAGCGCGTTCGTCATAGGCGCAAGCAACCAGTACGAATTCGCCGTGAATGGGAAGGCGCTGGTGCTGACCCAGAAGCCATCGGGAGCAGTCATAAAACTGGTCCGCCTTGAATAGGCGAGAAACGTCTGCGTAATTGTGAGTTCCTTGAGTGCAATCTACTGCCTATCGTAAACTTGTACGTTGTCGAAGGGCTCGCCGTCCGGGTTCTTTCCCTTCGTCGTTATCGTCATCACTTTTCCATCTCGGGATACCTCGACTTTCGACGTGTACAGGACATCACGGCTCTTCTTAGAAGTCGATTCAATGTTATTAGCGTCAACGAGTTTGACAGCGATGGTATCCGCACCGCCAGGGTCCTTTCCAGTTACCGGATAATCTTTATTGTCGTACTTCACGGTGAACCCATATTTTTGAGTGCTGCCGTCCGGGTTGACGCGCTCTCCCTCGAATTGGTAGCCATCAACAGTGGGTGTGTAGGTTCTCGTTTCACTCTTGTACCCCGGCCCTGGGTTAAATTTTGATTTTGCGACGTTCAGTTTCCAGATTCCTATGTGGGCATCTTTTTGAGTTTGAGCCAGCATCGGAGCCGATGTAGCGAGAACCAGACTAAGAACCGCCGAGAGCTTGAGAAGTCGTTTCATGGGTCTCTCCCGAATTAGCCACTACCGTAGATGCCTAAACCACTTTGGCGGCGCACTACCAGGACGAAGAATATGCGCTTTTCGGAAAAGCTACGAAGTTCGCGGGCATCTACGGCAAAGAAATTCGCGTGATTGGTAAAAACAGAGAAATCCTGACAGCGGCGAAGGCCGCACGGGTGCAATAAGTCAGTAAGTGGTGGCCTATTTCGACTTTGGCTTCTTCGCGTCTTTCTTAGCCGGTTTCTTCGGCATCTGCGCTACCTCCGTGGGCGTGGATTCTACCCTAGTAGCGCCCTCGGCCACCACCGCGCCCACCTCGGCCTCCAGCACGACCGCCGCCGTAGCCGCCCCGGCCTCCACGACCTTCGCCGCACTACTGACAGCTCTAAATCAGACAGGGCTCAAATTTCCCACGCGCCAATTTGTATTGCCGTGGTTCTTTTTTTGACCTACGATGACGAACTTCTGGTGGCTAAATAATGATTAGCGAAGGTAACGTTGAAGCAGCAGTTGAGACAGCATCTACGCCGCGCCATATCGCGCTCGTTCGTATCACGCATTGGATCGTCGTGCTGAGCGTACTTGGCCTGCTTGTCAGCGGCACAGGCATTCTCGTATCTCACCCGCGCCTATACTGGGGCGAAACCGGCGCTGTCGGGACCCCGTCGCTCATTGATCTTCCCATACCGTTTATCATTGGCCCCTCGGTTTGGAACCGACCTTTTCATTTCTTTTTTGCATGGGTTCTGGTCTTGACAGGCCTGAGCTATGTGGTAGGCAGCTTCATCACGCAACACTTCCGCAAGGATCTGCTGCCGGCGAAATCCGACCTCCGTTGGAACCGCATCGTCGGCGTAGTGTCGGACCATTTGCGGTCGAAGCGGCGAGAGGCCGATGCCGCCTCAACTTACAATGTGGTGCAACGGCTGACCTATCTGGCCGTCGTGTTCGGGCTTTTTCCTGCCTTCCTCTGGACCGGCCTGGCGATGTCGTTCGGGGTTACGTCAGTGTTCCCGATATTAGCGACCGCGCTGGGAGGTCATCAGTCCGCTCGGACGCTTCATTTCGCTTGTGTTGTTCTGCTGCTGCTTTTTGTCATCGTGCATATCCTCATGCTGTGCCTTGCTGGATTCTGGCGCAGTGTGTGGACAATGATAACGGGATATGTGCCGCAAGGAGAGAGGGCTCGATGAGCAAATTTCTCAAAAGGCGTAAATTTATCACCGCAGGATTGGCAACGGCGGCGAGCGCCTCGGGACTTGGCACTGCCGTTTACTTCGCCGACCGTTACGGTTTGATCCCACCGGATCACACCGGCATTGTAGGGGTGGGGGAAACGCTTACCTATGCGACTCAACGTCTCCTGACGTCGGGGCACTCGCTGGCTCGCGAATTCAAACGCAGTGACATTTCGAAGGTCCCAGTCGTGAACGGCCCGCATCCGACGGACGAAAAATATCTGGCCCTTCTCGCGGACGGTTTCAAGAACTGGCGCCTGTCGGTCGAGGGGTTAGTTGCTCGTCCCGTATCTTTTTCGCTCGAAGAGCTGAGCCGCCTGCCGGCCGAAAGCCATATAACGTTGCACGCCTGCGAGCAGGGTTGGTCCTATATTGCCGAATGGACCGGCGTGCGGCTGGCGACGGTATTGGATCTTGCCGGAGCACGTCCCGAGTCGCGATACGTTGTCTTCGAGCCATTCGCGAATCCCAATCAAAGCCGGACAGTTGTGCGCGCATTGTGGGAGAGCGTCGATATGGCTGATGCTCTTCATCCCCAGACGCTGCTCGCTTATGGCATGAATGGTGAGGCCTTGCCCGCCGACCATGGTGCCCCCGTGCGTCTTCGCCTCGCTCGCCACCTCGGCTGGAAAAACACCAAATATCTTTCTCGGATCGTCATCACAGACCGCAGGGACCTTTACCGAAAAGGCGGCGGCACTTGGTACGGAGGCATTTGAAGGTGCTCTGTACGTGCCGGGTTCGTGCATTCGGTAAGTTAGGTTTCACCGATTGGAGCAGCTCCCTTCAGCGTACGTATGTGCATTTAGACGCACGCGTTAGCTGCCGGCGTACACATTTCCTCCCGCCCGTAGGCAGTCAAGTCGAGTAACCGATAGCTGTTATCCATCGCCTCGACGCCGCGACTTGTCTTTCGTCGTTCTCTCCTTGCTAATGTTGGTCATGCTTTCGTCTCTGCGTCGCGCCTTCGGGAGGCGGCTCCTTCAGGGTCGGTTATGATATCGACCCACTTCGGGTCAGGCGAGGCCTCGGCGTCGTAGTTGTCGTGCCAGTTCCACCACTTGTACGGCGGGGTCTGGGGGTAACCCTCTGGCGAGTCCTCCCAAGTCTCCTGACGGCCGAGCGGCGTCATATCGAGGTAGCTCCAGGTGGTCCCCATCGCCTCGTCGCCGCGGCTGTTGATGAAGTATGTGCGGAAGACCTTGTCTCCGTCGCGGATAAATGCATTATGGCCGTGCCACTCGTCCACGCCGAAGTCGGTGTCGAAGCTGTCTGTCATGGTGTACCATGGCATCTTCCAAGCCATTCGTGCCTTCAGCCGCTCGATGTCTTTCTGTGGCGCGCGCGAAGCGTACGCAAGCGTGGTGTCGCGGGCGTTCAGATGGGCCAGGTGGGCGACCTGATCAGCGCCCAAGGAGCAGCCGCGGCAGGCGTGCTCGGGCCAGCCGAACACCCCGGGCTCAAAGAAGGCCCGATAGATGATCAACTGTCGGCGGCCCTCGAACAAATCGAGCAGGCTTACCTTGCCCTTTGGTCCGTCGAACTCGTACTTCTTCGCCACCGCCATCCACGGCATCCGCCGGCGTTCGGCGGCCAGCGCGTCACGGGAGTGGGTCAAGGCCTTCTCCTTCACGAGCAGCTGCTGGCGCGCAGCTTCCCACTCCTGCGCCGATACGATCGGGGGCGTGTTCTTTGGGAGGTGTCCTTTCGGGTTCTCCATGTCTCTCTTCGTGCCTGTTGCCATTTTATTTCTCCTTTGTTTTCTGAAGCAGACCGCGACCACTCGGCCTAAAAACTCTTCTAATCTTGCAGATGCACAGGGCCAGAATTCCTCCCGTGGACCCCGCTCCAGCCGCCATCACTGCTGCGCTTGCGATACATGCTGGACACATATTTCCCTCCGCTGAACTTCTAAGCCGGGGCACGGAAGAAGACTATCCGGTAATCGCGGTATTCGCCCACGCCTCAGTGGGCCCGAGGTGCTTCGGCTCGCTGCCGCATCCGCTCGTGAATTTCAAGGGGAGGTCAAGGGCTTCCGCGGATTCTAACGGATGACGGGCTACTCTGACTGTATTGTCGCGGCACCACTCCGATCATAGATCGGTGGCATGGAGGCCACAGGTCATGAAGCAGAAGCCAAGTGCCAGAAGAAAACGCGGCAGCACCAAATCCATCCTACTCCTGCCCGACCTCGAACACGCCAGGACCGCAGTGTTGAGCAGTCTCACCTCCTCTGACGCCCAAAGGGGATATCGCCAAGCCATCGACGAGTTCGTTGACTGGTATTGCTCGGAACCACGTTTGGCTTTCAATAGGACGGTCGTTCTACGCTACTGCTCTCATCTAGAATCCTGTCAACTCGCGCCCGGCACTATCAATACGGCTGCAGTTGCAACTCCCGAGAAGTCGCCTTCTCGGATGTATGGTCCGCCGCAGAGTTGCGGAGTTGACCTATTGGCTGCCACTTGCCCGGGCGGC
Source organism: Rugosimonospora sp. (assembly GCA_035636675.1). Taxonomy (GTDB): domain Bacteria; phylum Acidobacteriota; class Terriglobia; order Acidiferrales; family UBA7541; genus Palsa-189. The sequence goes on from DASPYR010000038.1 coordinate 5,306, forward strand.
GCTGACAGAAACATTCACTTTCGCGTTTGACCAGCAGCACTGAAACCCACCACCGCCTTGTCCCGTGGAATCAAAAGCCTGGATGCTGAGAACATACTGACCAGGCTCGCGGAATGTCGCTGTCGTCGTGGCTTTGCCGTAAAAAACCGTCCCCGGCGGCGGAGATTTTAGCTCGCCTAGTTTCTCCACTTTAGGCATCTCCTCTTCAAACTGCACGGCGCCTCCGTTTGGTCCGCGGAATAGCGTCCAATGGACGGTCACAGGTTGGCGTTCACGCGGCTCAGGTCGGCCGACTCCACCGGCTGGCGGAGTTGACGGTAATGCAGGAGATTTGGCGTCGTCCGCCACCCAAACCGTGAGTGGGAATGGCGTACCGGCTGTCGCCGTAATCGATTCCGACTGACCAGTGGGGCCATTCACGAAAGGACCATCCTCACTGAATCCGATGTACGCTGGAGCATCGCCGGTCGCATCGATGAACGGCGCAATTCGCCACAGAGGTGCGATGCTCACGGGGATCAAGGTCGTCACGCTGTTCACCGCCAGTGTCCAGGTGAACGATTTATCTCCGAAGTCCTTGGGCACATTTATCGTGAATAGTCCCCACCCTCGGCCAGGAAGAAAATGCGTGGGCTGACCGTGGTCCGGACCGCCAGGCTCAATATGGTTGTTGGGACCGATCGGAATATCCAGCGACTCCTTGAGATTCCGATTGAAATAGCCGACCAGAATGCTATAGGTGCCATCCGGATTCGGAAACCATCCCTCGAACACGCCCGTAAGGCTGGCGCCGGCATTATGCGTTGGCTCCAAAGGCAACTGCTGGCCCCCGGCCGATTCGCACGTTGCGAGCAGCAGCGCAAACACCGCGCCTGCCCATACCCACCTTCGTATTTGCATTAAAAAATCCTCTCACAAAAAAATAAGGGAGGGATTGCTCTGTGCGGGCAACCTCTCCCTCGCTTACGCGATTACTGTTGTATGGCGTCGAGGACCCCGCTATCGAAGAGGTTCGCCTCCCTCACCATGCCCTTGCTTGTGCTCCGCAGCCCATTCGTTGTAGTCATGGTCGCTCATATAGGTCACGTTCACCCAAGCATGCGCCATCTCGTCAACGGTCCGGTCTCCGTAGCCAACCCACTCGTTCGGATTCGGATTGTTCCGATTTTCGTTCGTGTTGTCGTGCCATGCCTTGATGTGAATCACCGTGCCCTTGGGCAGAACGGGAGCTGCATCATCAGCGTAAATATAATTCGTCATCCAGTTGAAGGTGAAATTGCCCACATAGCTGAGCGTCTGTGTGGTGCCGTCAGGCAAAATCGCGTCCATAGACATCGCCTTGCCGCGGAGATGCATGTGAGGCTGGAAGTTCTCAAGCCGTGCAGGAGCCTTCAACACATGGAAGCCTTCGCTTTCTTCAATTGAATTGGGCGGAATGTCGAGAACCGGCAAACCGTCCGGCCCCCTCCGGCCCGTCCCAAGTAAAGCGAGATACGTCCGGTACTTGGGAGTCTCTCCCTTGGGATAGAGGTAGACAGCCAGCTGTGCGTGACCGCTTACGTCGTGGTCAGTCGAATGCGTGTGGTATTCCCACCGAATCTTAGCGCCCGGCATGAGCAGCTTTCCCGCATCTTGGCGGTAGATGTCATAGTTCTTGCCAACCGCCCATTCCATCAAAAGGCCGCCCGTCCCAGGGAAAACAGCTTCTTTGGCAACCGGTACCTGCGCCGACGGTGCATTCGTTTCGTCTTGATAGAGGCTGGCGAGAATGTGGTGGAACACCTTGCGCGCTTCCGGATTTGATGGCCGCATCTCGACAGCCCGCACCCAGCGGGGCTCGGTCACACTAACGTCAGAGATCGGCCGATCCCACTGGTCCTGATAATTCGCCTTCATCGTGTAGTCCGGCCCATTCAGCACCAAGTCCGGCTGCCGTCCGAAAACCTTCGCGAGTTTCCACCCGTCATCGGCCGGCCAAACTTTCGCCGGAGGCATGTCCAATGGGTCGCCTTGCGGAGCGCCAGCGTCGACCCACTTGACGATCGTGGCGATCTGCTCGTCGCTCAGCGACAGGTCGTTCGCGAAATGCTGGATGCCTACCGTCTTATCGAGGAACCAGGGCGGCATCGAGCGCTGCAACACGCGCATCTTGATGTCTCTCGCCCAGGGACGCGCATCCTGGTAGGTCAGCAATGACATGGGCGCGATCTGCCCGGGCCGGTGGCAGTCCTGGCATTTTTCCTGCAAAATCGGTGCGATGTCCTTCGAAAACGTCACCGGCTTGGTCTTGTCCTGTCCGTCTGCACGCAGTGCGGTTGAAGTGATCAGAAAAGCACTCAGAACCAGTGCGCTGACTCCAATATTCCACCACGTGCCGAGCCGAGAATTCATATTGGCCATGACCTGCTCCCTTTTGCTGGCAAAGGAATTCTTCTCAGTCACGAGACATTCGAATCCTACACCGCCTCCTCCAAGGATTCAATAGTCGCAAACAAATGTAAGTATATCTTTCCATACCGTGGCTCCCATCGTCACGGTTGGACGGCGCGCAAGAAAAACTCCACAGCGCTGCGCACGCGCTCGCTCAAACTGTGGGGACGTAGGAGATCGACGGCCCAACGGCGGACGACATCGTTGCAAAGCGCTTGCAGAAATTCCGCGAGATGATCGGCGGGAAAGGCCCGAATAATCTCTCCGCGTTTCTGCCCTTCAAGAAGAAGCTCTTGCAACAACTTGTTTGCGATTTCTCCGGCCTGCCGCACCTCGGGCGAACGCACCGGATCCATCACCCCCGACAGCACCACGGCCCGCCAAAGTGGCTGATCCGACTCCACTTCTTTAGCCAGCACCCGATACCTCTCGTGCAACCGCTCGGCGGTCGAAGCGTTTCTTGAGAGTTCCTCCTCAAGGCGCTCCTTGGCGCAGGCAAACCCGCGCAGGCCAACGTCGTGGAGGACAGCGTCCTTCGTCGGAAAATACCGGAAGAAAGTCGGTTGACTGATCTCCAGAATCTCAACGATATCGTCGATTCGAGTGTTTTCGTATCCCCGCTCGCGGAATAGACGAATCGAAGTATCGATGATCTGCTGTCGCAGACGCGCCTTCTTGCGCTCGCGAAGACCTGTGACCTCCCCGTTCCGCACCCCCGGGGGGGTCCGGACAAGCTGACCAGCTTTTGCCGACGGTTCGTGCCCTCGTAGAGCATTGCGAACAGCTCTGGGGGATGAATTATTGCGAGCCATTACTCATCGTCCTCCTAGGTAGGTCGAGTGCACCCTGCTTTCGGCTTGTACTCACGCGATACCCTACTGTACCACGATAGTCACTCACGCGCGGGAGCCGGAGGGGACCCTGTTATTCGCTTGTGATAGGGCCAACCGCACGACTTTGATTTTGAACCTGAAACCAAGTTCTCCATGGTCATCCTATGGGTATCGTGGGAATCCCGTATTGACGTTGGTAGCTATCATGTGTTAGAGGCTATTCTAATTTTTAGGCCCGACCAGGAAATTCGGAACAACACGAATGTCGCCTTCAAGTGTTAGACGGATTGGGCGAAATGTGTGACAGCCATACGACTGGAAAAAGCCACCGCGCCCGACACCGTCAGTGGCAAGGACTTCCAAGCCAACAGGTGAACGTTTGTCGAGAGTTGAACGGATCGCAGAAGTGACGAAACGAATGAAGCAAAGGGGGGATCATGAGAATGTGGCGCACGTTGAAAGTGCTGGTTCCTTTTTTGATTCTGTTGTTGACGGCTTTGCCCAGCATTGGGCAGGTCAGTTACGACACAGCTACTCTCCAGGGCAGTGTGCTTGATGCGCAGGGTCGCGCCGTTCCTGGGGCCCGGGTGACGATCCGCAATGCTGCCACGGGGCTCACCAAGAGCCAGCAATCGGGCGCGGACGGTACCTATAACTTTCCGCTGCTGCCGGTTGGCACGTATCAGGTGGAGGTCACGGCGGCAGGTTTCAGCAGGGCTGTCGCGAGCAATGTCGTTCTGTCGGTCAGCCAGGCGATTGTGGAGGACATGCACCTCAGGGTAGGTGAGACCACGGCCACGGTGGTGGTTACGAGCGAGTCCCCACTTCTTTCTGTCGAACAGGTGCAGCAGGCTAACGAAATCACCCAGAACCAAGTGGAAGCGCTCCCCAACGTGAACCACACGTTCGATACCTATGTCCTCACCTTGCCCGGCATCACCAACATACAGGCGATACGCAATGCCGGTTCTCAGCGTGCTGGCGCAGCTACTGTCAACGCATTCACGACTTCCGCCGGGAACGGTCGCGGTGGCCAGGTAACCATCGATGGTGGCGAGAACGACTCCGGGCAGGGTATCAGTCGCGCCTATCATCTCCCTGTGGACGCCATTCAGGAATTCCTAGTGAACCGCAACGGCTACAACGCCGAATACGGCTTCAGCTACGACGAAGTGGTCACCATCGTCACGAAGACCGGAACCAACAATTACCATGGCGCGGCCTTCGGCACTTTCCGCGACCAGGCTACGGACGCGCATCAATATTTCCAACCGCTTACTTCCTCCGGCAAAAAGTTTTTTGATCAGGAATTTCACGCGGGTGCCAGCGTCGGCGGGCCTTTGGTGAAGAATAAGCTCTTCTTCTTCCTGGCTTACGAGGGCTATCAGAACGCCTTCGAGACCTCTCGAAATTTCATCAACGCGACCTATTCGCCGACTTTCACACAACTTCCAATAGGTCAACAGAATTACATAAACGCGGTCGCCGCGGATGTTAACCCAGCTGATTGCAGTCCCGCGCCATCATGCGCGGCCCTCGCTGCAGATCTGACGGCAGCGCTGAATCCCTCGAACAGCGCGGTGGTAAGGGCGCTCGTCGGTGCACCCGGGAATTTTCTCGGCCAGCCAAGTCAGACGGGTAATTTTACGAATAAGGACACTTGGCATGACGCCGTGGTTCGCTTCGATTGGCAGCCCAACTCGAACGACAGCTTTGTCCTCAGGGGGCTGCTTGAACGCCGAGACAATCCGGGGAACTATGGCAATCTGGAATATTTCCAAAATGCCACCCTTCCTCCAGACGCGTCAAATGTTCTCACGAACCGTGACTACGAATGGGTCGCGACGTGGAATCACATCTTCACCCCCACGCTCTTCAACGCGCTGCGATTCCAAATGATTCCCGAATACGTGGTGAAGACGCAGCCGAATCCCGCCCAGAATGGACCCAGGATTCCGTTCAACGTACTCCCCAGCTACGGGAACTTTGGAGTTAACCTCGGTCCGGGGATAGGAAACCTCCTATCGGAGAAGCGCTATCAGATCGAAGACAGCACTTCATGGACGCGCGGGAAGCACAGCTTCAAATTCGGGCTGTCGTTTCGGCCCGCCAAGTACCATCAGAATAACCCTCTTTACTCGACGTCGCAGATCGTATACTTCTCAAACCTTTTCAATCTTTATGGCTTAGGCGGTCCTGACTGCGCCCCAAAATCGATTGCAGGCCCGAAGCAATTGAGCATTTTGCCGGGCAACGTGGCATGCGACGGTGCCGCTCTTGGGTCTTATACTCCGCCCCTGACCGGCAGTGATCTCAGTGCCATTTCCTCGTTCAACAGTGCTGCGCCGGGCAACGTAACGCTTTTTAAGGCAGCGACCTTAAATGCACTTCAGGCCTTTAGCGGCGTGGTGCCGGATCAGTTCCGTACATCGTTCGGCAGCGGGGAGTGGACCGGTTGGGGCCATTACGGTGGCATATACGCGCAGGATACCTGGAAGGTCACTCCCAGGCTTACCGTCAGTCCCGGCGTGCGCTTTGACGTGAACGCGGAACCCTTTCCAACCGGGGGCATGGACGATAACGTATGCGAAGCAACCTCGCCGACGGTGGCTGCGGTTACGAATTTACAGGCAGCACTCAAAACCGCCGGCGGCACGTGCGTGGGGGGAGGGGGAACCCTACGCTCATTCCAGATCAATCCCACCAGCGGCCATACAAACTATGTCTCTCCGCGGCTCGGTTTGGCCTTTGACCTAACCGGAGACGCGAAGACCGTGCTCCGCGCCAGTGGCGGCGCATATGTGGGCGCTTCGGAATTGCAAGCGATCTTCTATTCCAACATTTACAATCCCAACGGGCAATTCCTAATTCAGGAAGAAGTGACGGCGGGAACAGATGAGTACTTCAGTTTGATACACAATTCCACAGTGAATGGGCATCTGCCGGTGCTTGCGCCGACTCTGGCGGACTTCACCGCCGCGAACTTGAAGCCCGTGCCGGACGGCCCGCACGGCGTCTTCATTACGGCCGCCGATCGCCCCTGCGGCGGAGACAATATCTTCGGCTGCGGCGCCTACCGAAGCACCTACTCCACTCAAGCCAGCATCAGCGTCCAGCGGCAGCTGTGGACCAATATGTCGCTGGAGGTGGGATACGTCTTCCAGCGCACCTTCCACGTCCAGGATCCGCTGGAGAACAACTACCAGCAGGCCGTGGACCCGGGCGGCGCCGGCGTGCCGCTGGTCGATCCGTTCAACGGTCCTATGCTTGTCCCCAAAGACGTCAACGTGGAAACAGGCACGCTCTACTGCTCGTGCGGCGATGCCATTTATCATGGGGTGACCACGAGCTTAAAACGGCAGTTCGCCAATCACTTCCAGTTCCAGGCGAACTATACTTGGTCCAGAGCTCTCGACAATGTGCTCGATTTCTCCTCTTTCAATAGCTCCTACTACCCGACGATTTATCCCGCTGGCATCAACGGCCAGGGCCGCGATTGGGGCGTATCGGCGTACAATGTCACCCACAACCTCGTAGCCAACGCTGTGTATATGACTCCATTCAAGGGCGGGTCCGGCGCGAACTGGGCTAACAAGCTCCTGGCAGACTGGACCCTCTCACCAATCGTAACGATGCATTCCGGCATTCCGTTCGAGGTGTTGATTAACCCTCAGCAAGGGCTGGCCTCAGAATGCACCACGGTGGCCGCGTGCGCTGCCGGCACTGCGAACGGCAACGGGCTTGTTCAGGAGGCTCAAAACCAGGCGCGGCCGTTTGCTGCGGGCCGCAATACCGGCTTCGGACCCTGGAACTACCGGTGGGATATGTCCTTCCGGAAGGCCATTCCTCTCAGCGAGCGTTTCAGGCTGGAATTCCTCGCCAACTTTGCTAACCTCCTGAATCGCTTGAACTTCCTGGGCGTGAACGGCGTTTTTCCGGCAGTTACCAACGCAAGCGCGGCCCAGAACGTAAAACTCCTGAACGGTAGCACCGTTAACTTGCTGTCAGGTCCATACAACTTCCGCGGCTACCAGTCCTTCAATCAGGCGGAGCTGTCAGGGACGAAAATCGGAGGTGGTACGCCGTTAGCGAATGGTGCGGATCCGCTTGCGTTTGCTTCGGCGGACGTTCCGCGGCAGGCGCAATTCGAACTGAGACTGAGCTTTTAGCCCCGACGCTCGAACGAAACTTGTTCCTCGCGGGACCCGATCGATTGTGATCGGCGATGGGAGGAGAAGGCATGCATCACAGGAATCGTAACGGAATGAATTACCTGTTCCTGTCGGTGGTTTGGTTCGGGCTGTTGTGCATGACTCTGCGAGTATCCGGCCAGTCCAGCGCCAAAGACGGCGAATGGCCCACCTACGGCGCGGACCTCGCAAGCACTAGGTATCGGCCCCTCGACCAGATCGACGCATCGAACTTCAACAAACTGGAGCTGGCCTGGAGCTTCAAGACCGACAGCCTGGGAACGCGTCCCGAATACAAGCTGGAGGGAACACCGCTGATGATCAACGGCGTGCTCTACACGACGGCCGGAACGCGCCGGTCGGTTGTGGCGGTCGACGCCGCCACCGGCGAATTGCTCTGGGTACACGGCGAGCACGAGGGTGCCCGCGGCGCCGCTGCGCCCCGTCAGTTGTCGGGCCGCGGCTTGGCCTATTGGTCAGATGGCAAAGAACAGCGCATTCTCTACGTGACTCCGGGTTATCGTCTCGTCGCCCTGGACGCCAAGACCGGCGTGCCCGTGCCCACTTTTGGGAAAAACGGATTGGTGGATCTCAAACAGGGCGTGGTGTATGGAACGGGTCAGCAGATTGATTTGGTGAACGGTGAAATCGGGCTCCATTCCACGCCGATCGTGGTCAAAGACGTGGTGATCGTCGGATCGGCAATGAGAGAAGGCGGAACGCCCAAGACGCACAACAACACCAAGGGACTAGTTCGCGCCTTCAACGTACGCACCGGTCGGCTTCTTTGGACCTTCAACACCATCCCGAGACCCGGCGAGTTTGGCAACGATACTTGGCTGAACAATTCTTGGGCCATCAACGGCAACACCGGGGTCTGGACGCAGATCTCCGTGGATGAGGATCTTGGCTTGGTTTATTTGCCGGTGGAGGAGCCCACGGGGGATTACTACGGCGGTCACCGCCCCGGAAACAACCTGTTTGGTGAAACTCTGGTCGCCGTTGATCTGAAAACGGGGCAGCGCAAGTGGCATTATCAGTTGGTTCATCACGCGCTGTGGGACTTCGACATCTCCTCGGCACCGATCCTGGCCGATATTAACGTCAACGGCCGTTCCGTCAAGGCTGTGGCGCAACCCACCAAGCAGGGCATCCTCTATATTTTCGATCGAGTGACCGGCCAGCCCGTCTGGCCGTTCGAGGAGCGCCCGGTGCCGAAAGGCGACGTGCCTGGCGAATGGTATTCGCCCACCCAGCCGTTTCCCACCAAGCCGCCGGCCTACAGCCGCAACGGCATTTCCAGCAGCGATTTGATTGACTTCACGCCCGATCTTCGCGCGCAAGCGGAGCAGGTCGTCTCCAAGTTCAAGATCGGCCCGATTTTCACTCCGCCGGCCCTGAGCAAGCTCCCGGCGCCGCTCGCGACGCTCACCGTGGGAACGGCAGCGGGCGGGACGAACTGGCCGGGCGGCTCGTACGATCCCGAAACGCACATTGTCTATGTGCAGGCTTGCAATGCCTGCCTCTTCCCTTTGGGGCTCGTTCCTCCGCCAAGCAAGGACTTCTCGGACATGGACTACGTCCAAGGCATCGCAGGGCAAGAAGTTCGCATGACCCGCGGACCGGGTGAGAATGCGGGCGCGGATGCGACGCCTCTCCCTGCGGCGCCGGCGGGCGGGGGTCCAGTCCTGGCAGTTCAGGGACTTCCCCTGCTGAAACCGCCATACGGCACCATCTCCGCGATCAATTTGGATAAGGGCGAGATCGTCTGGCAGATCCCGCACGGTGAAACGCCGGACGTGATCCGCAACAGCCCCGTCCTCAAAGGACGCGAAATCCCGCGCACCGGCCAAGTCGGTATTGTCGGCACCCTGGTCACCAAGACGCTAGTCATCTCCGGCGATCCTCAAGTGACCACCACGCCAACCCATCCGCGAGGCGCGATGCTGCGCGCCTACGACAAGACCAGCGGCAAGGAGGTCGGTGCCCTCTATATGCCCGCGCCTCAGAGCGGATCGCCGATGACCTACATGCTGAACGGCAAACAGTACATCGTCGTCGCCGTCAGTGGCGGTCCATCCTCCGGGGAATATCTCGCGTTTCGGCTGCCCGCCAAGGAAGGCCTCGAAAGCAACGCGGCGAGGCCCTGAGTCTCGCCGCCTCATAAAAGGTGTAACACAGTGGCCGTAGTAGAATCCCTATTCTCGCGGAGCCATTCAAACCCGAGATGGAGGTTCGCATGAAGCGTGCCGGTCTCTCCCCAGTCAGGGCACTGCTCGTCATTTTCCCCCAAAGTCTTATAGGCTTTCTCGCGGTTCTGGCGATGGCTGCCCGCGACGTTGCCCTCGCCGATAAACAGGATCATCACGTACTCAACGATATCGATCCGAATTTAAAAGAGTTCTTCGGTCGCGGCGGAAAATTGCTGATGTATCACGGTTGGAGCGATCAGCTTATTGCGCCGCTCAACACCGTCAATTACTACGAGAGCGTACGGAAGTCGGTTGGTGCAGCAAAAAGCGCAAATTCGGTGCGCCTTTTTATGTTTCCAGGCATGGCGCACTGCGGGGGCGGAGAAGGGCCCAATAGGTTCGATTCAACCGGCGCGCTGGCTCAATGGGTGGAGCGCGGCGAAGTACCCGATAGGATGATGGCATCGCACTTCACGAATGGCGTGGTGGACCGGACCCGACCGCTTTGTCCCTACCCTCAGGTGGCCGCCTACAAGGGAGGCGGCAGCACGGATGATGCGGCGACCTTCGTTTGCAAAGCGCCGTAAGGCGTGTAACACAACTGCGGCGTTAGCGCGTTTCGGCGATATAATCGCCCCGATATCAGGGGGACGCAATGCGGACCGCATGCGTTATCGGCTTAATTCCCATTTCCCTTGTTCTTGCTCCCCTGAGTTATGCCCAACACGGCGGCGGGCACATGGGCGGCGGGTTTCCTGGCCGAGGTACTTTTTCTTCCGGATATTCTTCAGTTCGGGTTCGTACGGGCGTCGTTCGCCAAAAGTATGCTGGTCGCGCCTATTACCTGCAGGGCGTTGCTAACAGTTGCGTCTTAGGTCCTTACTCATGAACACCGGCTGGTCTGGAAAGTGGAGCGGTGAGGTTAGAAGGATTCTCTTTCTCATACTTATAGTTCCAGCCGCGTATGGGCAGACGCGCGTCCCGGAGCAACCCGCAAACCCTTCCGGGCCGCCCGCCGCAACGGCACGCGCAATCATTGATCAATATTGCGTACCCTGCCACAACCAGAGGCTGAAAACAGCGGGCTTGATGCTGGACAAACTGGATTCCACCGAGGTTCGCAAGGACGCCGAGGTTTGGGAAAAAGTGGTGCGCAAGCTTCGGGCCGGGATGATGCCTCCGTCGGGTTTGCCGCGTCCCACTCCGGCCATCTACGAGGCGCTGATCACATCGATCGAAAACGAACTCGACCGCGACACCGTAACCCGCCTGCCTCCGCCGGGTCTGCACCGCCTCAATCGCACCGAATACGGGAATGCGATTCGTGATCTGCTAGCTCTGGAAATCGATCCAGCGAAGTTTCTGCCGTCGGACGATTCGACGCGCGGGTTTGACAATATCGCAGGTGCCTTATCGTTGTCGCCGGCGCTGCTGGAAGGATTCACGTCGACTGCGGCGAAAATCAGCCGTTGGGCCATTGGCGATGTTACAGAACCGTCATTGTTCACCTACCGCGTGCCGTCGGACACCTCTCAGGACTACCATCTCGAGGGCCTGCCTTTCGGAACGCGCGGCGGATTGATTGTGCAGCATGAGTTCCCAGCTGACGGTGACTACGTCTTCAAGCTATTCCCCATCAACCAGGGCCTCATGGACAACAATCGCGCATTTGGAGAAATAACGGGGGAAAAACTGGAACTCTTGGTGGATGGCGAGAGGGTACACCTCTACGATTGGGATAAGGATCTGGCGCGCGGCTCCGCGGTGCACGCCGGCACAGCCGACGTTCATTTTCATGTCAGCGCAGGCGTGCACGGGGTAGGCGTCACTTTCCTTGCCACTCAGTTAGCGCCGGGTAGCGACCTGAATCAGCACTTTCTCCGGAGCACGATTGAAACAGGTGGTCTGCCTGGATTTAAGTTCTATCCTCATGTAGGCAAGCTTGAGATCCTCGGCCCCTTCAATCCGGCCGGCGCCACGGATTCGCCCAGCCGGCGGAAGATTTTCGTGTGCCATCCCGCCAGTACGACGGAAGAGACCGAGTGCGCGGAGGAGATCGTAAATACGCTGGCCCGCCGCGCCTTCCGCCGGCCAGTGACCGACCAAGATACAGAGTTGCTTATGGGGTTCTACCAGCAGGGTCGCAAGGAGGGGAATTTCGATACCGGGATCGAAAGGGCGCTGCAGCGCATCCTCGCCGACCCAGAATTTGTGTTCCGCAAGGAAGCCGAGCCTCCTGGCGTTCCCGTAGGCGGTACGTGGAGGATCAGTGACCTGGAGCTGGCGTCGCGTCTGTCTTTCTTTCTTTGGAGCAGCATCCCTGATGACGAGCTGATCACGCTGGCAAGCCAAAATAAACTACATGATTCTTTAGTGCTCGATCAACAGGTGCGGCGGATGCTTGCTGATCCGCGTTCGGACCAACTCGTGGTCAACTTCGCCGGGCAGTGGCTGAACTTGCGCGCGTTGCAGTCCTGGGCTCCGACGGCGGCGTTATATCCGGATTTCGACGACAATCTGCGACTGGCGATGCGAAGGGAGACCGAACTGTTCATAGGCAGTATCGTGCATGAGGACCGCAGTGTAATCGATCTGCTCGACGCGAATTATACGTTCGTGAACGAGCGGTTGGCGAAACACTATGGAATGCCAAATATCTACGGGAGCAACTTCCGGCGAGTGGAGCTTTCGCCGCAATTTGATATGCGCCGAGGACTCCTCGGTCAAGCGAGCCTTCAGACCATATCGTCGCAACCCCAGAGGACCTCTCCGGTGGGGCGCGGCAAGACCATCCTGCAGGTTTTCCTCGGTGTAAGCCCTCCCGATCCGCCTCCCAACGTGCCGGCGTTAAAGGAGCAAGCCAGCGCGGTCCACGCCGGCGGCAAGCCGACCATGCGCCAGCAGATGGAGATGCACCGCAAGGTGGAGCCTTGCGCCAGTTGTCACAAGATCATGGACCCAATCGGCTTTTCCATGGAGAACTTTGACGCCATCGGAAAGTGGCGCATCACGGATGATGGAAACCCTATCGATGCCTCCGGCGTACTCGTAGACGGCTCCAAACTGAATGGGGTAAAGGGACTGCGGGAAGCGCTTCTGCGCTACTCGCCCCAGTTTGCCCGCGTCATCGTCGAGAAGCTGCTGATTTACGGTTTGGGCCGCGGAACGGATTATTACGATATGCCTTTGATTCGCTCCATCGTGCACGAGGCGGAACCGAGCAACTACCGCTTCTCATCCCTGATCCTCGGCGTGGTAAAAAGCGACGCGTTCCAAATGGATCAAAAGCTTCCGGCCGGTTCCCAGACCCAGGCTGTCTTGAGATCTTCGGGCGGTCCATAATATGGAAAGGAGGAGAAAATGTTTATAACCAAGAAACACCTATCCCGGCGCACCGTCCTCCGCGGAGCCGGAGCCGCGTTGGCGCTGCCACTGCTGGACTCGATGGTGCCGGCGCAGACGCCTCTAGTCAGGACGGCGGCCAATCCAAAGACGCGCTTCACCGGTATCTTTGTTCCGCATGGTGCGGCGCCAGGATGGTGGGTGCCGGAGGCGGGAGGTCCGGGCGAACCGAAGTCGCAGCCGGGCAGCAAGAATTTCAAGTATCCGATGATCTTGGAGCCGCTGGAACCGTTCCGGGATCGCACGTTGATTCTGAGCGGGCTGTGGTCGAAGTCGGCCGAGCCTCCTCCAGGACAGACTGGCGCCGACCATTGGGTCGCGGCGGCCTTTCTGTGCGCCAATAAACCGAAAAAAACCACCGGCGCCGACATCTACGATGGCACAACCATCGATCAGATCATCGCCCAGAAGATCGGCCAGGAGACGCTGTTGCCCTCTCTTCAGCTGGCGCTGGAGGACCCCGGAGCCAACTCGAGCAATTGCGGAGAGGGTTATAGCTGTACTTACTCGAACACCATCTCGTGGGCCGCGCCCACGCAGCCGCTGCCCATGGAGCTGGATCCGCAAGTGGCCTTCGAGCGCTTATTTGGCGCCGGCGGCACGGCGACGGAGCGAGCGGCTCGCAGAGAGCAAGATCGCAGCATCCTGGATTCGGTCACCGAAAGCTTGGCTCGATTCAAGAAGGACCTTGGTCCAAGCGATCGCTCCCGGCTCGATGAGTACGAGACGGACATTCGGGAGCTGGAACGGCGGCTGGAGATCGCCAAAAAGGCCGGTGGCGCCGTATCGACCGAAGGAGTAGTGGTCCCGGCCGGCGTGCCGGAGTCGTTCGACGACCATGTGAAGCTGCATTTTGATCTACAAACGCTGGCCTTCCAGGCCGACATTACACGGGTTTCCACAGTTCTGTATGCTCGCGACTTAACTGCCCGGTCTTATCCGGAGAGCGGCGTCAACGGCGGCTTTCATGGGATGTCGCATCACGCGGAGAATCCCGATACTATCGCGCAGTACGCGAAGATTAATCGGTACCACGTGAAGTGCCTGGCGTATTTCGTCGACAAGCTGAAGAGGGCGCAAGACGGAGACGGCAGCTTGCTGGACCATTCGCTGATTCTATATGGCAGCAACATGGGCGACTCCAATCAACACTTGCATTACGATGTGCCTCACGTGCTGATTGGCGGAGCGTCTGGGCAACTCAAAGGGAATCGTCATTTGGCTTATCCGAGCAAGACCGTTACGACAGGGAATCTTCTGTTGAGCATTCTGGACCTGTACGGGGTTCACCAGGACGGCATCGGCGACAGCACCGGAGCGTTGCCGAATCTTGTGTAACGGCTGACGGAGGAAGATTAAAGAAACATGCGTGTTCGCCTGCCAATCATGGCTTGTTGTGCAGCGCTGTTGATTTATCCGTTGGCATCTGGAGCTGCAAATAGCCCCGTGGCTGACGCCGCCATGAGGGGCGATAAGGCCGCGGTGCGATCTCTGCTCGCTCAAAAGTCGGACGTAAACGCTCCCCAGGCCGACGGAGGCACCGCGATCCAGTGGGCTGCGTACAAAGACGACCAGGAGATGGCGGCCCTGTTGATCACCGCGGGCGCAAATGTGAACACGCCGAATCGCGAAGGCGCCACTCCCCTTTACTTGGCCTGCATCAACGGTAGCGCAGCCATGATCGGCAGACTCTTGAAGGCTGGCGCCGATCCGAACGAGCGCGGGCCGCAGGGAGAAACTCCCCTTATGCTCGCTGCCCGAAACGGGAACGTGGACGCGATCCAGGTATTGCTAGATCAGAAAGCGGACGTCAACGCAAAGGATAAGCTCCGCGGAACCACAGCGCTGATGTGGGCGGTCGAGCAGGCGCATCCTGCCGCCGTTCAGCTACTGATCGAGCATGGAGCGGACGTTCTGGCTGCGTCGAACCCAGATACCAGGAACGCCAGGAATAATCTTGCCGACACGGTGACCAAACGATTGAATTCCAGACTAGGCGTTCTAGGCCAAGCCCGAGCGCGCGCAAACAACAAGAGTGCACCGGGAGCTTCTCCAGTTCCGGCCGTCGCGGATGCACAAAATCCGCCGGAGCCGCTTGGAGAGGATGCTGAGGCTTTCCTTGCTCCCTCGAAGAAAACGGATGGCGGTGGTTTAACTCCTCTGGTGTACGCAGCCCGCGAAGATTGCCTGGAGTGCGCCAAGATTCTGGTACAGGCGCGCGCCGATGTGAATCAGCGAACCCATTATGGGTGGACTCCCCTGCTCGTGGCGACGCAAAACCGGCACTACAAACTGGCGGCGTATTTGTTGGATAACGGCGCGAATCCGAACATCGCGAATAGCGGCGGCTGGACGCCCCTGTATCTTGCGACTGATAACCGCAATATTGAAAGCGGTGACTATCCGGTGCGCGCGCCGGATATGGACCATTTGGACTACATCAAGTTGCTCTTGGCCAAGGGTGCGCAAGTGAACACCCGAATCTGCCGAATGGAATCGACGCCGGCGAAATGCATTGGCGACAGCACCGAGACGCGAAATAATTTCACCATGCAATGGCTGTTCGAAGACGGCGCGACGCCCTTCCTGCGCGCGGCGCAATCCGGCGATGTCACCTTGATGAAGCTGTTGCTGGAACACGGTGCGAATCCAAAAATCTTTACCGCGCATAACGTAACGCCGTTAGCCGTAGCTTCGGGCATCGGATGGGTGGAGGGTGTTACCTTCGAATGGTCGGAGGCCGAGAGCCTGGATGCTGTGAAGATGTGTCTAACTCTGGGTATCGATCCGAACGTGGCCGACGACGAAGGACGCACCGCGTTGCACGGCGCGGCCCACAAAGGAAGGACCGAAGTGATTCAACTCCTAGTGGATCATGGCGCTAAGTTAGACGCGCACGACGGAGGGAGCCGGGACAGCATAAATGGTGCGTTGCTCGGAAAAACATGGATTCCACTGGATTGGGCGCGCGGCCTGGTTCGAGTCGGCGTGCAATCTGCCATCCCACACCCTGAGGCCGAAAGGCTTCTCATCAAATTGATGAACGAGCGGGGTCTTGCCATCCCACCTCCGCCCGCTTCCTCCATTTGCCTAACCAAAGGTTTCAACGGCTGCCAGTAATCCTTCACCTGCTATTTTTGTCGCCT
>DASPYR010000039.1:0-5453 GCA_035636675.1 Rugosimonospora sp.
GAAAACGGCGATGAAAATATTCAGCATGCCTTTCTGCGCGTATTGCGTGCATATCTCCACGACTTTCTTGCTGTCGGCAACAGAGGCCCTCTCCGAGCTTTCAAGCCGGATATTGGCTTTGATGAACTCGACCGCGCGATACGCGCCGGTGGTGACGGCTTGCGTGGATGCGCCGGTAAACCAATAGATCATGGCGCCGCCGGCGATGATTCCCAGCAAAAAGGGAGCGTGCAGCAGGGAGAGCTTGTCCACGTTTTCGGTGAGCCCATTGGTGAGCGCCATGATGATGGAGAAGATCATGGTCGTGGCGCCCACCACAGCGGTGCCGATCAGAACGGGTTTGGCCGTGGCCTTGAAGGTATTGCCGGCGCCGTCGTTCTCTTCGAGCAGGTCTTTGGCGCGTCCGAAATTGGCGTCGAGGCGAAAATCTCGCTTGAGCTCTTGATGGATGCCGGGAAGCTGCTCGATCAGCGAAAGCTCGAAAACAGATTGGGCGTTGTCCGTGACGGGTCCATAGGAGTCGACCGCGATCGTCACTGGTCCCATGCCCAGGAACCCAAACGCCACCAGGCCAAACGCGAACACCGGAGCGGCGATCATCAGATTGCCCAGACCCTGCAGGCCGACCATATAGCCGATGGACATGAGCACAATCATGGCCATCCCGAGGTAATAAGCTGAGAAATTTCCGGCAACGAAGCCGGACAAAATCCCGAGCGACGCTCCGCCTTCCTGGGCGGAAGTGACCACCTCCCTCACGTGGCGCGATTCGGTGGAGGTAAACACCTTCACCAGTTCCGGAATGACCGCGCCGGCCAAGGTTCCGCAGGAGATGATGGTGGCGAGCTTCCACCATTGTGTGGTGTCGCCGGCCAGGCTGGGAATTACGGCCGCGGAGATGGCGTAAGTCAGGGTGATGGAGATGATTGAGGTCAGCCATACCAACGACGTGAGCGGGGCCTCGAAATTCATGTGATCGGCGTGGAGATAACGCGCCCGGGCGATGGCGCCGTTGATGAAGTACGAAGCTGCGCTGGCCACCAGCATGGCGATGCGCATGACGAAAATCCAGACCAGGAGCTGCACCTGCGCCGCGGGGTTCTTTACGCCGAGCAGGATGAAGGTGATCAGCGCGACGCCGGTGACTCCGTAGGTTTCGAAGCCGTCGGCGCTGGGGCCCACCGAATCGCCGGCATTGTCTCCGGTGCAGTCGGCAATGACGCCGGGATTGCGCGCGTCGTCTTCCTTGATGCGGAAGACGATCTTCATCAGATCCGAGCCGATATCCGCGATCTTAGTGAAAATGCCCCCGGCGATGCGCAACGCCGCCGCTCCCAGCGATTCGCCGATGGCAAAGCCGATGAAGCAGGCGCCGGCGTAGTCTCCGGGAATGAAAAGAAGGATGAACAGCATCATCAGCAGCTCGACGCTGATGAGCATCATGCCAATGCTCATGCCCGCATCCAGCGGAATTTTGTAAATGGGATAGGGCTTACCGCGCAGGCTGGCAAAAGCCGTTCGCGAATTGGCAAACGTATTCACGCGGATGCCGAACCAGGCCACGCTGTAACTTCCACTAATTCCAAGAATGCTGAAGAGAAGAATGATGAAGACGCGAAAGGCGTCCATGTGCAGGAGCACGCCGAAATAGAGCACGATGACCACGGCAATGAATGTTTCGAGCAGGACCAGAAACCTGCCTTGCGTGATCAGATAAGTTTTGCAGGTTTCATAGATCAGTTCGGAAATTTCGCGCATGGAGCGGTGCACGGGGAGATTTTTCAGCCGCTGATAAATCATCAGGCCGAAGACCAATCCAAACACGCAAAAGAGAATCCCGAAAAGCAGGAGCTTATGACCATCGACGCCAAAAAAGGTTACCTGGGAAAGATCGGGAAGCTTCAAACTGGCCTCGCCGCTCGCTTCCGGCGCCTGCGCCCAGGCTACTATCGCGCTCAGCGGCAGCGCGGCCAGTACTGCGCCGGTTTTCAGCAGGCGCCGCGCCGCGGGCCGGCAACTCTTAACTCCCCGCACGAGCCGCCGGGCGGCGCTCGCGGCAAATAACCGTACTTCTCCTAATTCCATGATTCCTCCGTCAAACCTTGCTCAGGGAGCTATCAGGCGTGTGTCCACCAGAAAGGCAAAAAGACACTTTATAGCAGGGTTTATCCATGGTCAAGAATGCGGCTCCCTTTGCAGGGCTTACGCACATCATATTTTCCGTCGGGCTGAAACATCCGAGCGGCAGTGTCTGGAGTTGCGCCACGCGGCTCTGGAAAACTCCTCACCCGGCGACCGCCGCGTTAGCGGCTCAGTGCAGAACTTTAATGCCGTGAGTTTCAGCCAGGCGAAAGTATAGAATCTCCGCTTCCGCATGAATCGATATCACGTTCCGAGTTGGGTGCTAAAGGCTCTCGCTTTTTCCGGGAGTCTGAGCCTGTTTGGGCTGTCCTTTTTGGATTCGGTCCTGCTTCCTTTGCCTTCGCTGAATGACCTGCTGCTGATTGATCTCTGCATTCAGTCGCCGCTGCGCATGCCTTTTTACGTCCTGCTGGCGACAGTCGGCTCAGTGACCGGCTCGGTGCTGCTCTATTTCATCGCCCGTAAGGGAGAAGAAGCTGCCTTCCACAAAAAGGCGGGCTCGCAAGCGCCCCAGATTCGCAATTGGATCGAGCGAAATGGTTTTATCACCTTGATTATCGCGGCCTTGCTGCCGCCGCCCACGCCGTTCAAGCTGTTTGTGGTGGCAGCCGGCGCCTTCGGCATGCCCTTCCGCGCCTTCTTGGCGGCGATGAGCGTCGCCCGGGCCCTGCGATTTCTTGGTGAAGGCTATCTGGCCACGCGATACGGATCGCAGGCGACACGCTTTCTCGTGGAACATAGCGTGGCATTCGCCGTTTCCACGGCCGCCTTTGTCCTGGTGTTTTATTGGATCGGCAGAGGGTTGATGCGCCGAACCCCGCGGCAGAAGATTTGAGGAAAAGTCGCCGGTTCGAAGCGGTACCGCAACCTATGTTTGTGAACTGTATAATCTTAATTTGAGCTCGATTTAATCCAACGGCTAGCCGCGTGATGGTCAAGACCAAGAACGACAGCAAGCTCCTCGAGAGGGTCGCCAAATTGCGCGAGGAAATCCGCCTGCACGAGCACCGCTATTACGTGCTCGACCGGCCCTCCGTCTCCGATGCCGAATTCGACCGCCTGATGAATGAGCTGAAGCAGGTCGAGGCGGAGCATCCTGAAATCGTCACGCCGGATTCGCCCACGCAGCGCGTGGGAGGGGCGGCCCGCAAGGGGTTCGAAACGCGCCGCCACAATCCGCCGATGCTGAGCCTGGACAACGCCTTTTCGTTCGAGGAACTCGACCGATTTGATCGCCGCGCGCGTGAAGTTTCCGGCCGGCAGGAAGTGGAGTACGTAGCCGAGCACAAATACGATGGGCTGAGCATGTCCCTGCACTACGACAGGGGACGGCTCGCGCTGGCGGTGACGCGCGGCGACGGCGTTAATGGCGAGGATGTGACGCCCAATGTCGCGACAATAAAGGCCATCCCGCACCGCGTAGATGCGGCCAAATGCAAACGGCTGGGCCTGGATGGTGATCTGGAAGTGCGCGGCGAAATCATCATGCCGCTAAAAGCATTTGCAAAGCTAAACGAGCTACAGGAAGAAATTGGCGGCAAGCGCTTCGCCAACCCGCGAAATGCGGCGGCGGGTTCGGTACGCGTGCTTGACCCGCGAATCACCGCTTCGCGGCAGCTCGACTTTTTCGGGTATTACTTGCTGGCTGGAGGACGGACGCCCTTCACGCGGCATTCCGACGAACTCGAAGCCATTTCGGAACTGAACTTCAACGCATTGCAGTGGCAGCGCTGCGCGTCGATCGACGAGGTAAAGGAGTATTGCCGGAAATGGGAGGAGAAGCGCGAAAAATTGCCTTACGAGATCGACGGCATCGTGATCAAAGTAAACGAACTGTGGCTCCAGCAAGAGCTCGGCTTCACCTCCAAAGCCCCTCGCTGGGCCATCGCTTACAAATACCCGGCGCGCCAGGAAACGACCACGGTCCGCGAGGTCATCTTCCAAGTCGGACGAACGGGCGCGCTCACCCCGGTCGCTTTGCTTGATCCCGTGGCCGTGGGCGGTGTCACGGTGAGCCGGTCGACATTGCACAACATGGACGAGATCGAGCGGCTGGGACTTGCGGCAGGGGATTCCGTGCTCATCGAACGCGCCGGCGAAGTGATCCCGCACGTCGTGAAAGTTGTGATGCAGGGAAAGGACCGGCGGCTTGTCAAGGTGCCGGAACTCTGCCCCGAGTGCGGCAGCCATATTCATAAGTCGCCTGACGAGGTTGCCTATCGCTGCGTGAATGCCGCTTGCCCCGCAAAACGCCGGGAGTCTTTGATCCACTTCGCCAGCCGGCACGCCATGAATATCGACGGGCTGGGGGAAAAAATCGTGGATCAGCTCGTTTCCACGGAAATGGTGAGGGATTTTGCGGACCTCTACCATCTCGATGCCGATAAGCTGGCGGCGCTCGAACGCATGGCCGAGAAGTCTGCGGAGAATCTGCTGCGGGAGATTGCCGCGAGCAAGTCCAATGACCTTTCGCGGCTCATCTACGCCTTGGGCATTCGCTTTGTGGGCGAGCGCACGGCGCAGTTGCTCGGCGAGCATTTCCGTTCGATCAGCGCGCTCGCGGAAGCCGATGAACAAGCGCTGACCGAAGTGGCCGAGGTGGGACCGAAGGTGGCTGCCAGCATCGCCGAGTTTTTCTCGGAACGGGCGAATCGAAAAGTGATCGAGCGCCTACGCGCGGCAGGCATCGATCCGTATCATGCCCGGCAGGAGGCGATTTCAAATCGCTTGGCGGGGCAAAGCCTTCTTTTCACGGGAACGCTGGCGCGGCGTTCGCGCGAGCAAGCGGGCGAATTGGTGGGCAGCCACGGCGGGAAAGTGGTGAGTTCGGTGAGCAAGAATACCGATTATGTCGTTGTGGGCGCCGATCCGGGCTCGAAATACGATAAGGCCAAATCGCTGGGCGTGCGGATTCTCACCGAGGACGAATTCGAGGCGCTGCTCGAAGGGAAATTGCCGCTCGCGCAGCCCGGCGCAGATGAAAAGAGGGCCGGCGGCGGAGCGGCGAAGACGACGTCGCGTTCGGCGCGTAAATCGGCCAAGAAATCCACACAGACTCTTTTCTGAAGCGATTTTGAGAATCCGCCTTTGCCGAGCTATGCGCTATAATCAAACGAGCGAGCGGGCTGGGCGATCGCTGGGCGAATCCTGAAAAGGAAGAGCCTGGAGGTAAGTCCGGACTCCGCAGGGCAGCGCGCCTGGTAACGCCAGGGGGCCGAACGCCGGTGATGCTGGCGTTAGGCCACGGATAGTGCCACAGAAAATAAACCGCCGGTGACGCGAACCGATGATCAGCCCGAGGCCAAACCTCT
>DASPYR010000040.1:0-10108 GCA_035636675.1 Rugosimonospora sp.
GCCCTTCACGTCCTGGAGGCGGTCCGTCACGTCCACCAGGGCATCGAATAAATTCGATTCATGAAATGGCGGGAAGTAGAGCGAGATGAGGCCTTGCTCAACTTCACGAGGGTTGTGCGTAAAGTCGACTTCCACGTTGGAGCGCATATTGAAGGATTCCAGCGCAACCCAATCGTTGGGTTTGAGCTGGCGCAGAAATACGTCGGCCCAGTTCACGGCGTTATATAGAAACCAGCCGTAACCGAGTTGGCTGAATTCGAGCAGCAGGACCACGGTGATGGGGGCGTCGGTGGTGCCAAAATTGGTGATGGTCTGGGGCACGCCCTCTTCGGTGATGCGGAAATTTTCCTTCTTGAGGCCGTTCAGGTAATTGCCATCGTTATCGGTGACGACGACGTCGACGTTGACCACAGGCACGGTCACGGAGATGGCGAAGCCGGGCTGGCCGGATTGCTGCTGGTCTTGTGCTTGTTGGGACGGCGCCGGCGGGGCTTGCGGAGCCGGTTGCGGCGGCGCTTGTGCAGGCGCTTGTGCCGGCGGCGCCTGCGAGGAAGCCGGAGGGTGTTGAGTTCCCTGACTCTGCGCCAGGCCGAAGGGCGGCCCAAAGGCCAAAAGGGCGATCAATGCATATGCGAGTGCCAATTTTCTGATCGTAGGGCGTGTCATAGCGGGACGCGTCATAGTGGGCGGCGGCGCGTTGGCAGCCACTCTGTAGCTTTGATGGTGCCACGAAACCAAGGGATGTTCAAATTTCAGATGCAATCTCGATGATGTTTTATACGGAATTGCCGGTGGAACCCGCGGCTCGACCGGCAAGCCGGACATGTTAGTATCGTGGGCTCGCGCAAAAATTCGCAAAAATGCGAAAGCAGATCCGTTTAGAAAAGGAGAAGGGATGGCTAGGCGAATTCCTTATGTTCTCGGCCTACTTGCCGGAATGATCCTGATGCCGGCCTTGCGGCCGGCGGCACTGAAATCGCAAACGCCTGCGGCAGGCGGGGCGCCGGCGGATATGCTGCAGTTAACGGCCGAAGCGCAAACCTGGCTGACGGACTTGATCCGAATCAATACGACGAACCCTCCCGGCAACGAGCTGGAAGCGGCGAAATACATTCAGAATGTTTTGCAGAAAGAGAACATACCGGCGGAGGTTTTGGAGATGATGCCGGGGCGGGGGATTGTGGTCGCGCGGCTGCAAGCGGGGCCGTTGCCGGATTCGTCGAAGGCGCTTTTGCTGCTGGCCCATCTGGACGTCGTCGGTGTGGACCGAGCCAAGTGGAGCGTGGACCCCTTCGCTGCGACTGAGAAAGGAGACTATATCTACGGGCGCGGGGCGATCGATGACAAAGGCATGGTGGCGGCGAACCTGGCCGCGTTTATCGGACTCAAGCGGTCGGGGACGCGCCTGAGCCGGGACGTCATCTTCCTGGCGGATGACGATGAGGAGCAAGGCGGCGATGCCAGCATAAGGGCGGTGATCGAACGCTATTGGGACAAGATCGCCTGCGGTTTTGCCCTCAACGAGGGCGGGAACGTAATAGTGAAAAACGGCAAAGTGCAATACGTGGCCATCCAAACCAGCGAGAAAGTGGCGTACAACGTGACGGTAACGGCTACGGGGACCTCCGGGCACGCATCGGTCCCACAGAAAGATAACGCGGTGGTGCATCTCGCGGCGGCGGTGCAAAAAGTAGGCACCCTGGAAACGCCGCTGCATCTGCTGACCATGACGCGGCGCTATTTCGAGCAACTTGGTCCTGTAGAAGACGAAGACACGGCCAAGTGGATCCGCGCCTTGGAGACTTCGGACCGGGCCGACCTGGCCGCCTTGCGCCTGGCGGCGATGAATCCGATGTGGAACTCGATGCTGCGCGATACCATCGCACCCACCCAGCTGACCGCGGGGGTTCGCGCCAACGTCATTCCTTCGCAGGCTTCGGCCAACCTGAACATCCGCCTGCTGCCGGGGAGTTCGATCCTGGATGTGATCGATCAAATGCAAAAAGCCGTGAATGATCCGCAAATCAAGTTCACGGTGCAGCCGGATGCCGGACCGAGTGCGCCTTCCTCATCCATTACCTCCGAGCTTTACCAGACCATCGAGCACCTCGCTCCGCGGGAATTTCCCGGCGCCCCGGTGGTTCCCTATCTAAGCACCTGGTACACTGACTCGTCTTATCTGCGCCTCCACAATGTGCAGTCGTATGGATTGGTTCCTTTTCCGCTGACCGAGGCGGATCTCCTGCGGATGCACGGCGACGACGAACGCCTTCCCATCGCCAGCTTCCGCAGGGGCGTCGATTTCCTGTACAAGGCGGTTCATGAATTCGCCGCAAAATAACCGGAACGCCGCCCAGGTGCGCCGGGCCAAGATCGTCTGCACCCTGGGCCCAGCGAGCCATTCGGCCGCGGTCATCGAACATTTAATGCGGGCGGGCATGGACGTGGCGCGATTGAATTTTTCTCACGGCACCCAGGAGGAGCATGCGCGCACGGTCACGCTGATACGAGCGGCTTCGGGCCGCCAGCAGAAGCCCATCGGTATTCTCGCCGATTTGCAAGGACCAAAAATCCGCACGGGCGCGCTGGAGGGCGGGCAAAGTGTGAGCCTGCGCGCGGGAAGCCGATTCACGATCACCACGGTGGATGCGCCGGGGAATAGCGAAGGCGTCTCCATAACCTACAAACGGCTGCCATCGGAGGTGCACAAAGGCGATCGAATTCTGCTGGCAGACGGACTGATCGAGCTGCGCGTGCTTTCCACAGCGCGGCGGCGCATGGTGTGCCGCGTGGTGAATGGCGGCGAGCTGCACGAGCACCAGGGCGTGAATCTTCCGGGAGTGAAACTGCGCATTCCGGCGCTGACGGAAAAAGATCTGGCCGACCTGCGCTTCGCGCTGGAATGCGGCGTGAATTACATCGGCGTGAGTTTCGTGCGCACTGCGGACGACGTGCTGGCGGCCAAAGCGGCGATGGACAAGGCCGGCAGGAAAGTTCCGGTGATCGCCAAGCTCGAGAAACCCGAAGCGATCGATAATCTCGACGAAATTCTGGAAGTGGCGGACGGAGTCATGGTGGCGCGGGGCGACCTGGGCGTGGAGATGAGCCCGGAACGAGTGCCGGTGATCCAGAAGATGGTGATCGCCCACGCGCGAGAAGCCCGCGTGCCCGTGATTACCGCGACGCAGATGCTGGAATCGATGACGCAGAATCCCCGGCCCACGCGCGCGGAAGCATCCGACGTGGCCAACGCGATTTTTGACGGCAGCGACGCCGTGATGCTGAGCGCCGAAACCGCCACGGGACGCTATCCGGTGGAATCGGTGAAGATGATGGACCGCATCGTCCGGGAGGCGGAAGGGAGCATCACCGAATATCTCCGCCCGCACCGGCGGGCGCTTTTGAGCCTCGCGGAAACGACCGCGGAACTGATTTGTCACGCTTCCGAAGAGGTGTCCATGAAAGTGATCGCCGTTTTTACGGAAAGCGGTTCGTCCGCGCGGCTGATTTCGAAGCACCGGCCTCGTCCGCCGATCATCGCCTTTTCGCGGAGCCAGGAGACGCGCCGGCAGGTCACGCTGCTTTGGGGCGTGCTGCCGCGAAAGGCGGCGATGCTGCGGGATATCGACGATATGGCGCAAATCGCGGAGCGCCGCCTGCTCGAAGAAGGCCTGGTGCGGCAGGGCGATTTGGTGGGAATGGTGGCGGGCACGCCACTGGGCGTGGGCGGGACCACGAATTTCATGAAATTTCACATCATCGGCGGCGGCGAGCAGGTGTGGCGCTAGGTCGCGAGAATCGTGCCCGGTTGGCCTTTTATGGCTCGATTTATCTTCTTTGGATCCTGCTGATCTTTTTTGCAACGAAGCAAAGCAGCGGCCCAGACGAATCCTGGCTCTCGGGCTGGCAGCGATGGGATGCGGGCTGGTACGAACAGATTTGGAGCGAAGGTTATCCCGAGGCAGATCCCAGAAGTCTGGTTTTTCCCCCCGGATACCCGTTCGCGGTGGGGGCTCTTTCGAGACTCTTTTCAGGTTCCTTTCTCGCGACAGCGGTGGTTTTGAACCTGGCGGCTTTTTTCTGTAGCGCAATTTTGATTTCTGAGTGGCTCTCACGCAAATTCTATATTTCCGCCTATTTCTTGTTTCTCTTTGTGCTATCCGCGCCTGCTGCCTATTTCGCGTTTACTGCGTACTCCGACTTACTATTCATGCTGTTGCTATGGATTTTGCTTTGGGTTGCGTTCATGGCGCCACAGCGGCGCGGGTATAAGATTTTGATCGCGCAATCTTCTTTGCTGTTCGTGCTTCCGTGGATCCGCTTGACCGGCTTTGCGCTCGTTTCATGGCTTTTGGCGCGGAGGGCAGTGGCGCTGGCGGTTCTGGCTTCGCTGGCGCTTTGGCTGGGATTCAATCGCATGATCGCGGGAAATGCTCTCTATTTTCTTCACGCCCAGGAACTGTTTGCCATGCCGCAGGGGAACTTCTTCCAAGGGCTCGCCGATAGTCTGCGCCACCTGGCATCAGACTGGCAGGTGCGCCCCGCCACGAATTGGCTGGAGTTCGGTTTCCTCCCGTTGTTTTATCTCGGCGCGCTCACGGCCGCGGCGATCTGGCTGGCGAAAAGGCGTGAGGGCCTGCTGGCTCTGAGCGTGTTGGCGATCTTGGTGTTGTCCTACAACCAGGGCCTCTGGCGAAGCGCGGTTCGTTACGACTTGCCGCTCACGCCCGTGCTGGGCCTGCCGTTGCTGGTGACCGCTGAATGCGGGCCGCGCAGGGCGTCCTATTTCTCCAGGGCGGCCTTCTGTGCGATTACGATCGGCCAATTTTCGCTGCAGATTTATTTCGCGCGGATTTTCCACGCCGGCGGCTGGGCGTTCTAGTTGACCCAGTGGTCGGGGCGAGAGGGCGGCTCGTCTCTATGCCTGCGCATATAGACCTCGAACTTACGACGCGCGCGACGCCGCTGCCAATCGGATACGCCATTGCGTGCGCGATAGAACCAGGAACCGCGGCGCAGATAGAGATAGCCGACGAGCATGCCGCCGAGATGGGTGACGTGGCTGACGTTGTCGCCGGCGCCCGAGCCGAGCGTCAGGAAGAATTCGATGGCGCCCGCGCCGATGACATAGATCTTCATGGGGATGGTTATGGGGAAGGGAATGAGCCAGATTTTGCGGTCTGGGAACATAATGGCCGAGGCCAGCAAGATTCCATAAATCGCGCCGGAAGCGCCAATGGTAGGTATAAAGGAGGCTCCCGATCCGCCGGGGTGCACGATGACTTCGGCAAGTACGTTGATGCAAGCCGCGCCGATGCCCGTCAGGAAAAAGTAGGTGTAAAAGCGGTGCGAACCCCAGGCGCGTTCCAGGTCCACGCCAAACATCCAGAGAAAAAGCATGTTCAGCAGGATGTGCCAGAGGCCGCCGTGCAGGAAGATGTAGGTCACCGGCTGCCAAAGGTGCAGCTTGAAAAGAAAATCGAATGGGACGAGCCCGAATTCACGATTCATCAGGCCGTAGGCGGCTGGGTTAAATAGATAGAGCAGCGTCTGAATAAGAAACACGCCGACGCAGGCGAGCACGAGATTGCGAATGGCGGGCGTGACGAATTCACGCCATTGCGAACGCACCCGGGGATATCGCGGGAATGAACTCATTGGAAAGAGTCTAAGGGTAGCCGCCTTGCGAGTCAAAGTCATCGTAGCCGCAGTTAGGTTGCTTGGCCTGCATTCAGGAAACGCTGTTCCCGATTATTCGCCGTCCGCTGTAGCCTCGGCACATTGCCAGCGGGCGCGCGGTACAGGCGTGCCTTAGCGGCCCATGGCCAGCGGCGTTATAATGTCCTGGCATTAGAGGGGCATATGGCCCGAAAGAGAGTGAAGGAGAGTGGTCCGAGTCTGCTTCTGGTCGCGTTGATCGCAGCGCAGGCCGCCGCCTACGAGCACCCCCTGAACTCTTCTGCGATTTGGAACGCTTACTTCTTGGGAAGCAGCAACAGTGAGTCTGTCAACTTCCTCTCCAAATATAAAGAAACGCTGCCACCTCCGAAAACTGGCCCGTACATTGCCGAAATGGAGGTGCGAACTCCTTTTGCTCAGGTCGTCGTAAGCTCCCGTGAACATTCCGTTGGTTACAGCCCTATGCAGGCCGGGCAGGATTACAAAAAAGATCCCGACACGGTTCAAGCGCGCATCCAGATTCGCTTCACGACAACCTTTGCGCTTCTGCCCCCACAGCCCCCACCTGCTTGCCAAGGCGTACAGCGCATGAACTCCGCGAAGGATTGCTTCCATGATTTTGAATTCAGCTTCAGTCAGAGTAAGGACATTCAGTCGATCCGCTCCTATGGTGTACCGATCTATTCCGGCGGCGACTCTTCGGTGCTGATTGGGGGCGACGTCTGGTTTGCATTACGGGTGGCAGAAGTTGCCTCGGCGCCGTTGCGAGTCACAGTCTCGACCCCCGACGGCCATGAGGTCTCCGCAACGTTCGATCTCGCAGCATTGCGTTAACGTACCGTGGGGTGTTGTTGGCGTTGCCCCGAAAAATCAGCAACTGCATTCTGGAAACGCTGTTGCCGATTATCCGCACGCGAAAAAGGGGACCAGCCCCTCCCGACTGCGCGCGCGCCGCATCCTGCAGTCAGGCTGGCTGCCCGAACCTCCTCAGCAACCCATCGCTGCCATCGCCGCAATGGGCCACGCGGGACCACCCTCACCGAATCGCCTATACGGTTTGTCATGGCCGAAAAAAGTTTTGCTATCCGTCTGGAGCATCGACCTCCTTAATCTAACTTTGCGTGGCTGCCCGACCTTGCCTTTGTGCATTGACTCTCATTTCCGCTGACGGTCAAACACTTAGCGGGGCTTTCCCCGTAGACTAATCTCCCCATTTGACGGAGCGCCCCTGGAACTCCACTCCAACGCAAAAGCTACCGTTTGCCCCTGGCTGACAATAGACCACTCGCGCTGGCTGCGCGAAGTCGCTTGCCAAGGGGGTAATCAACGGTTCTTCACCAGGCTGCCAGACCTGCTTGGTCCTCACCCTAGCGCCGTGGGGACTGACATTCTCCGTGAGCGCTCTTTCGGAAGCGTGCGGCTCTTTCGTCCTTACAAGGTAAACCTGAACCGCCATCGGGACGCGCTTCTCAATTCGCCCATCGAAAAGCATCCGACGAGGACTCGACCGCTGCGTAGCACCGTTCATGGCTCGTTAACCCCCAATTTTCTTCGCTAGAACAGGCTTTGAGCGTTCGCCAGTATGAATTTTTCACCGAACTGAACAAGCAGGTATATTCCTTGAAATGGTGTGGGGTAGAAACCGGAATTCCGTTTTTGACTTCCTTACCGAACTGGTAATGGTACGCCCAACCTACATCGACTCGCGTATTGCGTCCTTCGCCCTCCCGCGATTTACTTTCCGGCCTTGTAAGGTCTGATGACAGACCCTAACCGCATCTTGGTTGTTGGCGACGACTTCTTTCTCCGTACGGAAGCGGAAAGCGATGAGGAAGTCATCTTTCTCAACCGCTTCCTCAACTTAGCGGATGCCGCATTCCGTGCGGAAGAACGCTCGTCCAAGCTCAGCCCTAATTCTTCTAAGCGGGCTGTTCCAAAGCGCGGGCGTCTGAAAGTTTAATTGCTCGGCACGCGTGTCCCCCCTGTGCCGTAGCACAAAGCGAAGGAAATGATTCGCAAATGCTAGCGCGTGTCCTATTGGTGGACGACCACCCGGCAGTGCGCAGGACCCTACGGGCTCTTCTCACTGAGGCTTCGGTAGGAATCTGTGGTGAAGCGGAAAACGGGAGGCAAGCCATCGATAAGGCTAGCGAATTGCAGCCTGATGTCGTTGTTCTGGACCTGGTTATGCCCCAAATGAATGGACTCGAAGCGGCCTACGAGATCCGTCAACGCGCACCTTCCTCCAAGATTATATTGCTTAGCCTCCACTATTCGCCCGAGGACGGTTTGGCCCTCGCGAACGCGCTCGGAGCAAATGCGTTCGTACACAAGTCGGGTCTGGCAAATGATTTGGTCCCCACAATAGGGCGTGTACTCTCCGCGAAAATTGGCAAACGTGAAGCCGTGCCTACTTGTGAGTGATTGCACTCCGAATTCTATCCTCTTTTCATGGAACCAGTTCCATCGCCGGAAACGCACGGACGTCGCGCGTGCGCTAACGGCGCGCAGCCGCCTCGTGATATAGTGCGCCTTCCCGTGTGTATTCATAGCCTGCAAGGAGACAGGGACGATGCGAAATTACGTTCTTGGCCGAAAATTCTGGTGGATTGCCCTGGTATGGTTGGCGGTCTCGGCGCTGGCGAGCCCGGCAGATGCGAAGGTGACTCGCATCGTTATCGACAAGAGCAAAAGTGAGTCGCCGGCCTATGGCGGCAAGTCGTTTGGCAGCGCAGGGCAATATGAAAGGATTGTGGGGCAGGCGTACGGCGAAATCGATCCAAAGAACGTTCACAATTCGATGATTCAGGATATTCAACTCGCACCGCGAAATTCGCGCGGCAGGGTGGAATACGTCGCCACATTCACTTTGCTCAAGCCAATCGATTTGGCCAAGGGCAACAAGGTGATGTTGTATGAAGTGGTGAACCGCGGAAGAAGACCGAGAGCAGGACGGCTCGATCTCGGTTACACGTATTTATATAGTGGCTGGCAAGGTGATATTCCTCCTGAATCGAACCTCGGAGGCGAGTCAGCCGAAACCATTCGGGTTCCCGTGGCGAAGAATGCGGACGGTTCGCCGGTGACCGGACCGGTATTGGCGCGGATTAAGAATATGAGTGGAACGACGGCGCCGCTCGTCGTCTACTATCGGGGGATTCCTTACGTCCCTTTAACGCTGGACACGAAGCAAGCCACCCTCACGAGCCGCAGCTCCGAAACGATTGACGACTTGAGCGGGCCCACCGCCACCATCGCGAGCACGGAATGGGCTTGGGCGGACTGCACAAAGGCGCCATTTCCAGGCACGCCCGATCCGACCAAGATATGTCTGAAGAATGGCTTTGATCCGAAGCTTCTTTATCAGGTGGTCTTTACGGCGAAAGACCCGCTCGTCCTCGGCATCGGCTTTGCGGCCACGCGAGACATCGTGGCTTTTTTCCGCCACGCGGAACAGGACGAGGCAGGTACGCCGAACCCCTTGGCTACGAAGATCTCGTACGCTATCGGCCAAGGTGCTTCTCAATCGGGCAATTTCATCAGGAGTTTCATCAATCTAGGTTTCAATCAGGACGAATCTGGGCAAATCGTTTGGGACGGCGTGATGCCACATATAGCAGGCCGGCAGATGGCGCTTAATTTCCGCTTTGCACTTCCGGATGGCGCCGCGGACCCGTACGAAGCTGGCAGCGACGGTTCTCTATGGTGGACCGCTTGGCCCGACAAGGTACGCCATCGCAAAACGGCTGGTCTGCTCGATCGTTGTACCGTCTCACATAGCTGCCCAAAGATCATGGAAACATTCGGCTCGACCGAATTCTGGGCGCTGCGAATGTCGCCTGATTTAGTGGGCACCTCGGCGGCCGAGGATATTCCGCTGCCCGATAATGTCCGCAGATATTACTTCCCGGGCACGACCCACGGTGGCGGCGGCGGAGGATTTAGCGCTGCAGTGCCGGATCCCGCCCAGGGCCGGGCGGGTGTTTGCGTATTGCCGGCAAACCCCAACCCGCAATCGGACACCATGAATGCGCTGCTCGCGGCCATGGCCGCCTGGGTTGTCAAAGGAACACCTCCGCCGCAGAGCCGCTATCCGCGGCTTGCAGATGGAAATCTGGTACGGGCTACCAAAGCAGCCATGGAGTTCCCCGCGATTCCGGGGCTCAAGTTCGCCGACAATTTCGAAAATCCCTTATTCGATTACGACTGGGGTCCTGATTTCAGATACAACGACGTTTCGGGTGTGATTTCCAAAGAGCCGGCGGGCATCAAGGCAGTCATTCCGCTCCTCGTGCCTAAAGTGAATGCAGATGGAAATGAGCTCGGCGGGGTTCCTTCCGTACTGCACCAAGCGCCGCTGGGTACGTACCTGGGTTGGAATATCGTCGCGTCGGGATTCTTCAAAGGCCAACTCTGCGGATTTGTCGGC
>DASPYR010000041.1:0-4244 GCA_035636675.1 Rugosimonospora sp.
AAGCTCATATATAGGAAGCTCCGAAGAGATGGGAGCTTTGTTCTCGATTTGGGCGGATCGTACATGAAAGGGCGCCCAGCTCGCAGTCTATATAACTTCAGGGCGCTGATTAGGCTCTGTGATGAAGTCGGATTTTCTCTCGCCGAAGATTTTTATTGGTTCAATCCCTCTAAGCTGCCAAGCCCAATTGAGTGGGTAAATAAGCGGAAAATGAGGGCAAAAGACGCTGTGAACACCGTGTGGTGGCTCAGCAAGACCGATTGGCCCAAAGCTGACGTCTCCCAAATTTTGACTCCCTACAGCGAACGGATGAAGAAGCTGCTTTCCGATCCCGATTCTTACTACAAACCGAAGGTCCGCCCTTCCGGTCATGATATCGGCTCAAGTTTCGCGAGGGTTAACGCTGGTGCCATACCTTCTAATTTGCTTCAGATCCCCAATAGCGAATCGAATGGCCAATACATTAAATGGTGCAAGCTGGTCGGAGCGGACGTGCATCCGGCTCGGTTCCCTGAAGCCTTGCCAGAGTTTTTTATCCGATTTTTGACCGGACCAGGTGATCTAGTTGTTGATATCTTCGCGGGCTCAAATACGACTGGCTCTGTAGCAGAAAGGTTGGGGCGGCATTGGCAGTCCTTCGAGGAACGAGTGGACTACGTCGCGGCGAGCACCTTCCGCCTGCTCCCACCGGATGTCACTGACGTGCAGGTAATGGATGCGTATCGACGAGTCCTGAAAGGTGAGACTGTTCAGCTATCTGGGTTCGTGCGACAGCAGTCACTGTTAGCGGCGGCGTCTGGCGATGATTAGCGGTGGCGTGTTGCTGTTATTCAGCTAAGCGGGATTGAAGAACTCAAATCCGAACCGCACGGCGCTTGGAATCCGCCTTTTCCGCGAAAAGGCTACCTCCCGCGGCGAACCGTCTATCAACGGGATGAGCTCGCGCCGTGCCAGAAGGTCGCGCTTTTCGCAGCAAACAAAGTCGGTGGCTCGTGCTACCCTACACGACCACGATGTCGTGCCTTCACGGAGATGATCATGAATAAGAGAGCGATTCTTATGCGCAGCGCAATATGGTTACTGTTGGTTCTGACGCTTACCGCGTCGGTCACCCTCGCGCAGAGCCAGCCTCGCAAGACGCTGGACGTCTATGTAATCGACGTCGAGGGTGGCAACGCCACGCTCTTTGTCTCACCCTCCGGGGAATCGTTGCTCATGGATACAGGCAATGTCCCGCCGGGTGCCGTGCGCGATGCCGGCCGTATCATGGCCGCGGCCAAGGACGCCGGGCTCAAGCAGATCGATCATCTGATCATCACGCACTGGCACGGCGACCACTTCGGCGGCCTGGCGGAGCTCGCTCCGCAGATCCCGATCAAGGAATTCATCGACCATGGGCCGAACGTCCAGCCCGGGCAGGCCGCCGATGATTTTTTGCAGAAGACCTATCCGCAACTCATCGCCAACGCCAAGCACACGGTCGCGAAGCCGGGCGACAAAATTCACATGGGCGGCGGCCTTGATGTGACCGTGGTGGCTTCCGCGGGCGAGATGATCAAGACGCCCTTGCCGGGCGGCGGGCCCAATCCCTACTGCTCCGAATATAAGCCGGGAGAAAACAATGCCGAGGACCCGCAGTCGGTGGGCATTTTCATCAACTACGGCAAGTTTCGCACCGCTCATTTGGGTGATTTGACCAAGAACAAGGAATTCGAGCTGATGTGCCCGACGAACCGCCTCGGAAGCGCCGACGTCCTGTTAGGTCTGCACCATGGACAGGCCAGTTCCAATTCGCCCGTGCTGGTGCACGCGCTGCATCCGCGCGTGGCCATTATGAATGACGGCACTCGTAAAGGCGGCGAGCCGGAGACGATGCAGACGGTTCATTCTTCGCCGGGCCTCGAAGATCTCTGGCAGTTACATTTCTCGTTGCTGAGCGGCCAGGAGTATACGCAGCCGGGAATGTTCATCGCTAACACGGTCGATGACCCGCAGCAGGCCATGCCCATTGCTCCGATGCCGGCGCCGCAACCCGGGCCGGGCACGCCCCCGCCGCCGGCCCACAATGGCACGGCCTACTGGATCAAACTCTCGGCACAGCAGGATGGCACCTTCACGGTGACCAACACGCGCAACGGCTTCAGCAAGACCTACAAAAAAGGCGCCAGAGCGGATTAGTTTCTCCTCCGCGTGTGGCGTCCACTACTGATTTGATAGCGCCCATTTGGCCGCGCTAATACGCCCAGTGCCGTTCCAACTATTTTGGCGAAATGGCTGGAGTTGCGAAAAACAACGCCTCGCCTCTTGGCTGGCGCCGAACCGACCCGGTTCGGCATCGGCTGAAATTCGTAGCAACAAGTTGGAACCGCACCAGTCCAACGCGATTCCCGAGAAAACGGGATTCTCGGAAACTGCGATTTCAGGGCCGGGCCGCATTCCGAGAATGCGACTTAGGGGTTCTTGCTACTGCTATGGGCCGCTATTGGCTTTCAATGTTCACTGCGTAATAGGCGGCCGTCTTCGTGGGAATCTCCTTCCACCAATGCGGCGTCTTGGCCGGAATGGTGATGACGTCGCCTTTGCTGAGGTGGTGGGTCTCGCCTCCTTCAATGGATGTCGCCACCATCTGATCGGCGCTGGTTCGCTTCGCGCCGACCATGGTCCCGCCGGTCACGAAAGTGGCCTCCCCCTCGACCATGATAAAGATGTGGTTGGTATGTTCGTGGTATTCCACTTGACCAGCTTCCCGGCGATTGGCGAGCACGATCAAGCCCGGGTCGTTCACGATGGCTCCGCCTTTGGCCATCACCGCGGAGACTTTGTCGTGGCCGACGTAGTGAACAGCCGCCGGGACGCCACCTCCTATCGGGGCCGCGGCGGCGGTCAGGAAAACAGCCATGGTCAGCAATGTAGCCAGCATCATCAAGGACTTCATTTGAGTTGTCCCCCTTTCAAATGGAATTCTCATTCAGTTCCGTTTCCGTTATCTCGCGGATCCTATGCCTCTGCTGTCCTCTCCACAACGCTACTCTCCACGCCCCGTTCTAATCATCTTCCATCCTTCTTTGAGCCTTTTATCTACGTCGGCCTTGGTGAGCGCTGTTATGCCGCAAGCCACGTTGTGAGCCTTGCATGCTGCCAGAATCGTTTGACGGGCCTGTTCGACTTCGGGAGAATCCTGCGGCACGCCAAGATACTGGTGCAAATCACCCCCGGCGCCGATGAAGATGGCGCCGACGCCCGGCACGGAGGCAATCTCGTTGATGTTCTTTAGACCTTCTGCCGTTTCGATCATGGGGATCGCGAGCAGATCTCCTTCCGGATTGAGGGGCCAAAGGTCGGCATGCCGCTCGTACTCAGCTGCGGAGATGCCCCAGGCAAAAATGGCATTCCCCGGAGCGTAGCCGCGCAGTCCCGGCGGCTGCTGGTACTTCGCCGTTTTCTGCTGCGGATACCGCATGTACTGAACCAGGCGCATCATTTGCTCCTTGTTGTCCACACCATTGAAGATGATGCCCATCAGGCCCATGTCCAGCGCCTGCTTGACGATCCAGTCATTACTTTCGAGGTCTCGCCCGTACGCCGGGAATCGCGCAAAAAGCGCCACCTTGGGCTGCGCGTTGCCCTTCTTGAGAATAGCGGCCTTATCGACCATGGCGGCGATGCAATAGGCAAGGCCATCGAGATTCAGCGGCCCGTGCTCCATATCGACGTACGCGTAGTCGAAATCGAGGCGGGCGAGCGAGTGGCAATTCTGCAGCGACATATCGTCGGTTTGCGTACCGATAATGGACTGTCCGTGCGCCAATTTCTCTACCGCGGGGTTAAGGTGTAGCGGCGCCTGTTGGGCCGGCGCGATCCCGGGCGCAACAAGTAAAACAAGGAACGCGACGAATACCATCACCGCCGCCATCACACGGTGACCGAGCGATCGTGCGGCGAGATGTCGCAACGAGTTTGTCAATAAAAGACGCGATTGAACAAGGTTAACTTTTGTCATCGTGCTTGTCCTTTCCGTCGTGTCAAAACAGGTGTCCGCGTCTGCATAGAGACGATGGGAGTTTACCCTAACCCGGAAGCAAGCCCTAACGGAGTGGCCCGGGCGCCAGCCCCTGGCTCGTCGACAACTCCACGACGCCGGTCTGGGTGGGCAACACTCATGGCGCTTCGATTGTGAAGCTTGAACCAATGAACTAGCGCCGGCTTCTGTGGGTGCTTATGAAATCCGCTGCGGAATGATGGTT
>DASPYR010000042.1:0-8921 GCA_035636675.1 Rugosimonospora sp.
GACGAAGTAATGTTGCATTTCGTGAAGAAACTAGGCACTGATCCGACGCCGGCCTAGAGTCTGTGGCACGGCGACTGAACGATTCACGGTCATACAAACTGGCGCCGCTTGTGGTACAACTGCTCCGACGCCTAAAATCTATCCACGGTTCCCGGCATCGGATAATTCAGTGCTACCTGTGGGTTACGGAAGTGCATATGTCCAGCCCTCGGGTCTGTAAGTGCGAATTCAGACGAACACGCCTCGTTCTGGCAACTTTCTCGACAGTGTTCGCATTGAGCTGTGGAGGAGGGGGCTCGTCAGCTTCTGGGAGAAAGGAAGGCCTAACATGAAATGGTTTGTATTCGTCATTGCGTCTTTCGCTCTCTTGGTCGCTTCAGCACCGCTATCAGCGCACCACGGCAACGCTGCATACGACGCGACGAAAGAGGTGACTTTGACAGGAGTTGTCACGGACTGGATCGTAGCCAACCCGCATAGCCTTCTTAAATTTGATGCCACGGATGATAAAGGAAACGTCGTACATTGGGTCGTCGAAAGCGGTGCTGCAAGTGCGAACCAAGCTAGGGGCGTGCGGCTTACCAAACAGTTATTAAAGCCCGGAGATAAGGTCACTGTTACGATGATGGTAGCCAAGAACGGCCAACCCGTCGGGCGCATCCATCGACTGGTGCTACCAGACGGTCGATTGCTAGTTAACGATCTACCATAATCAAGGCGTGAAATACGGAGGCTCCCCAAATGCAGAACTTCGTAGCGAGGGCCATGATAATGGTTCCGGTCTTGATGTTGTCATCGTTTGCGCACGCCCAAACCGTTCCGCAGTCAAGCGAAACGAAAGAGCACAAGGGACTCCCCCCGATCTGCCAGGGAGAAGCCAATCGGTTCAACTGCGCGTCAGCCCCAGTCGAGGGCCAGACGGATGAACCCGGTGTCGATTTCTGGGGCCGACCCGTAACCCCACCTGTGAAAGGCCAGAAATCAGCCCCTGCCCCGCGGCATGATATTTCCGGGACATGGCAGGTGGACGGGATCGACGAATTTGGATTCCGAGGAATCTTGGGGGTATTTGGAGCCGGGGCCATGCCGTCAGATGGGTATCCCGAACATGAACCGCCCTACACTAAGGAGGGACTGGAAGCCTATCATCGCCATAAGCCCGTATTTGGAATCGACGCGGTTCCTGCGGCGCAAGCAAACGACCCTCTCAAAATTTGCGATCCGCCCGGCTTTCCCCGTGACGATCTTCATAGTTTGGCATCGATACAGCTACTTCAGACGCCCCTCCAAGTGGTGATTTTGTACCCGCGTTACAAGGATTGGCGAGTAATCTGGGCCGATGGCCGGGAGCTTCCCAAAGATCCCGATCCCACATGGGACGGCTACTCGACGGGCAAGTGGGTGGACAACACGACTTTCGTTGTGCGGACGAATGGGACAGATGAGAGGACTTGGCTTGATAACGCTGGTCGCCCGCATAGCGACGCTCTGCGCGTAGAGGAGCAGTTCCACCGCGTGGACCATGATCACATGGAGTTAACGGTGACCATCGATGATCCAAAGTTTTATACCATGCCCTGGCTGGCCTTGAACAAACAACCTTTCAAATTGCAGCCACCGGATTTCTCCATGAGCGAGACGCGCTGTTCACCGTCAGAGATGGCGAATTACGACAGTTTGGTTTCCACTCCCATTGTCAAGTAGCGGTCCATGAGTCCGGCGCCCATCTCGATAAAATCGACTTCCGCTTTGGTCGCGCCGAGTATCATTTGGTTCTCCCGGCTCGTTTGCATTCCTTACAAACACCATCTGCTTGCTCGTGCTCCTGCAGAATCCGTTTACGATGAAACGGACATTCTGGCCACGACTTAACGGCGGGACCACAATATGCCGGGATATGCGGGATTCCGTTGGTAAGGGCAGTAGCCTTCCACTTGACCGTGCGAAGACTGGGCTCGGAACCCTAGGTGCCCAGTTGTTGAGCTAAGCCGATCGCGCTGACCGAAACCACGTCGTAATCGTCAGGCTGGGCCTTGTCCGGCACGCCCGCGCTGCCGTTGCCGAATTCATTGGGGCGATAAATAAATCCGGTTCGCAGACCGCAGCTGCGCGCAGCCTTTAAGTCAGTCACATGGGCCGCGACCATCATCACTTCTTCCGGCTTGAGGTCGAGATAATAAGCGGCGGAGACGTACACCTCACGATCTGGCTTGTAATGCTGGACGAGTTCGGAGCCGAGGATGGTGTCCCACGGCAAACCGCCGAATTTAGCCAGGTTGGCCATGAGCGCGATGTTGCCGTTCGAAAGCGGCGCGATGATGTATTTTTTCTTTAAACGGGTGAGCCCTTCGACCGAATCCGGCCACGGTTTAAGCCGTCGCCAAACGTGGGTCCACGACACCTTTTCTTCCTCGCTCAGCCCCTCAATCTTGTACTCCTTGAGCAAGTCTTCCAGGATCATGCGGTGTAAATCATCGAGGCGAGTCCAGGGGATCTGCCCTTTGCGAACTTTGTCCATGGCGGGGCGGTAACCGAGTCGCCAGCGATCTGCAAATTGAGCCCAGTCGATTTTTAAGCCCTTGGCCTT
Source organism: Rugosimonospora sp. (assembly GCA_035636675.1). Lineage (GTDB taxonomy): Bacteria > Acidobacteriota > Terriglobia > Acidiferrales > UBA7541 > Palsa-189. The sequence continues at coordinate 2,588 of DASPYR010000042.1, forward strand.
GCCCCACGCCATGCCTTCGGCGATGACCGAACTGCGCCAGTCCACAATGGTGCCAAAGGTATCGAACACCAGCGCTTTTAGATTGGCCCATTCGCCCCTCACTTGCGGTGTAGCGCGCTTCGCCTGCCGTGCAAGGAACGGGTGCAGTTCAGGAACGGAAATCAGCGCGGCGCCGGCACTTGCAAGGAATCCTCGGCGATCGAGTTTCAAAGTCATTGAAAGTACCTCCTCGAGGAAGGTTACCGCAGGATTTCCCTCTGACCTTCCACATGGGCACACCTTATACACCCGAAACGCTTCGGGTGTATAAAGCCTTGGTCGGAGCATCACCCAGAGGAGGAACTATGAGAATTCTAGTCATTGGGTTGAGCAGTATTGTGCTGGTCGGCGGGGCTTCCTTCGCCTGCGCACAGGCCCCAAGTAATCCACGCCCGACGATCGCAAGCGAAGCAGACTTCCATCGCGCGCTGAAGGAGCTCTCGAACTGGGGTCGCTGGGGAAATGACGACGAACTTGGCGCTGCCAATCTCATCACGCCCGCGAAACGGAAGCAGGCCTTGGCTTTGGCAAAGGAGGGCCTGACGATTTCATTGGCCCACGATGTCGTTCAGGAAAAAGCTGTGGATGCGCCCAACATCCTGGAGCGCGTTCTCGGCAACGTTAGTCCGACAGGCACCACCGACACATATCGATATACGGGGACGTATCATGGCGTCATTCACAGCCATCTGGATTCCGTGGACTGTCACATCATGGTAGACGGCAAGGGATACAACGGCCGCTCGATGGAAGACATCACGGCCACGGGCGGTTGCCCAAAAGGGAATATCAATGCTTTGAAGGACGGCGTGGTCACCCGAGCCGTTCTCTTCGATGCCACGCGCCTGCCGGGAAAGGCCACTCCCCAAGGATGGCTCGATCCGGGAACGGCCATCCATAGGGAAGATCTCGAGGCCCTGGAAAAGTCGGAGCGCGTGAAAGTGTCTGCTGGCGACGTCATACTTCTCTATACCGGCCGTTGGAAGCGGCGCGCCGCACTGGGTCCTTGGCCGAATACCACGGGGTTCGCCGGTTATCATGCCGACGTCGCTTACTTCCTAAAGGAACGCGGTGTTTCCTTCATCGGATGCGATGGACCGAACGACGTCTCGCCTACGGGCCTTCCTCCGACGGTCACAAACCCGCTCCATCGACTGGCGCTCGTTGCCATGGGCGTGAGCATTTTTGACAATCTCGATTTCGAAAGGGCCGTCGAACAGGCAAGGCGGCTGAACCGTTATGAGTTTCTGTTCATCGCTGCGCCGCTGCGGATTGATAAGGGGACGGGATCGCCGCTAAATCCGCTGGCGATCTTCTGAACTGAGGCCATATTCGACTGTGCAAGCGCTCGATTTCGGACCATTGGCCGCCTGCATCCACGGCCCGGCAGTTCAACATGCTCGACCCGTCTGCGCACGGGTAACGGCTCCCGCGGTTATGGTGGAGTTGGAGTGTCTTCGCTACTTGCCATCGAGGGAGAAGGCCAAAAGGACGTTCCCCGGTATGGTGCCCTGCCGCGCATACCCCGAATTCACAAACAGCATTCCGCCGACCACGACCGCGCCAGGTCCGTTGAGTGAGCCACCAGTGGCCCGGACACCGTTCACGGTCTGATAGTCACGCACTGTATCGAAATCCCAAAGGATTTTGCCTTCCTGGGCAGAATAGGCGCGCAGGTGGCCATCGATTGAGCCGGAAAAGACGACGCCTGGAATAGCGGTCACCGCCTGGGGCTGCGCAGGGCTACAGCCGGGTTTCGCAGCCGGGCCGCAGGGAATTGGCGGAGCGAACCAGGCCTTTTCCCCAGTGGAAATGCGCAGAGCGGTCAGGCCGCCTCCGATTTTCGGATCGACGACCTGCGAATTCAGATTCAAGGGGTCGGCACTGGGCGACTGGTTGCGGACAAGATCCGAAGTCGCGGCGTAGACTTTTTGCCCGTCGCTGGCCATTCCCCACTCTACGCCTCCGAGCGTTCCTCCCTGACCCACACGCGTCTGCCACAAGATTGCGCCTTTGCGATCGGGATCGAGAGCGTACACAATTCCCGACTTTTGCCCGGCGAGCAGCACATCGCGGCCATCGTCGAGCTTTTCGAGGATGACCGAAGATCCGTAATCGTAGTCAGGTCCGGGGCAATCGCCCTTGGTGCTGCACAAGCTGTTCCAGACATCACCGGGTGTCGTCTGCTTGGACCAGACGATCCGCCCGGTGGACAGTTCGAGCGCCAGCACCGCATCGCTCAAAGGAGTGGCGAGCGCGGAGTAGTTGTCGCCAGTGGTAACGTAGAGCAGGCCTCGCTTGGTGTCGAGGGTTGGCGTCGCCCACACTGCCGCACCAGAGGGTCCCCATTCGTTTGCTCCAGTCTGCTTGGCCTTTTCCGCGATGGTGTAGGTTTTCCACACCTCCGAGCCGTCCTTGATGCGCAGGGCCACGACGCTTCCGCGGAAGGTGCAGCACGGATACTCAGGGTTGGTGGTGCGGTTTTCCTCCCACGAAGCGACGGGGACGAATACGGTGTCCTGATAGGCCAGTGGAGCGCCTGTCAAGCGTGCGGCCTCGTGCGGTTCGGGACGCTTCTTCCATAGCAGGTGGCCGGTCTCCGCCTCGACCGAGTAAAACCAGCCTATGGTATCGCCAAACAGAAGGGCATGTTTGTCTCCCAAGGGGACGACCAGGAGCGCCGAGCGCACCGGGCCCATTGCCTGAAACACCCATTGAACGCATCCGGAGTCAACGTTGAGGGCCTGCACCAAGCCGCTAGCGCTTCCTACGAAGAGATGGCCATTGAGAACTGTGGGCTGGGCAAAGGCGATGATGTCGCCATCGAATCCATACGCCCACCTCAGCTTGAGCCTCGGTATCTGGCTGGTAGTGAGGCCGGCCGCATCGCCGGGCTGATAGCGCGTGTTGGTGAGGGCGGGGCTCCATGCGTTCCACTCCGACTTGCTATGGCCGGTTAAACTCACAGTGCGGTTCGCGCAGTAGGCTTTGGCAGGAACCTCGCCGCTGCCGCCAGGGACGCCCAGATAGGAGGCGACCGCTTCACGCTCATTCTGTCGCAGCTTGGAGGCGACATTTTGCATTTCTCCAAAGTCTAAGACGCGTAGGATGCGGGTGACGGAGAGCTTCTTCACCTCACCGCGCGACGGAACGCGGGGATTCCCCGAATCGTGGCAGACGGCGCAACGCTGCTGATAGACGGCTTCGCCGGAGACTTGGGCAGCGGCCAGCGCCGGGGCCAACACGCCTAACGCAACAGTCATCGCTATGACGGCTCTCATTGGGTTGGTCCTTTCTCAATGGTCAGAAGAGCATTGCATCGGGATTTCCGTCCGGATGGGCACCCTTATACACCCGACCAGGTCTTATTCTCAATGAGGCGCTGCAATCGGGCGTTAGTGTCGCGCCGCGGCGGAAAATTTCACACCTGTCAAAATAAAATGGGCGGCTTCGCGATTGAGGATTCGCATTCCTAGCCGAAGGGTAACTCCCGACTTTTCGGGACTTGGCTCTCGCCTGACGGGCTCCTGCCTGCGCGCCGGCACGCCACAGCGCAACGGCATTCGGAGGTCCACGGCGACTTGTGATAGCCTCCTCGCTGCTAAGCACGCATTTACGACTGATCGTGATCTTGATCTTTAAATATGTTTCGCGACTCCCAGACAACGTGCAATAGGCCGAGCTTTTCCAAGCGGCTAAGCGAGATGGAGGTGGAGGCGGGAATGGCGCGGGCCCCGGAAATAGGATTCTCGGAAACTACCTCCGAGGAGCGGCCACATTACGAAAAACCGACTTATCAGGCACGACCTGGGAAGTCGTCCGGCGCCACAAAAGCTCGTGCAAGTCGCGCACAGCCTCGCCCGGATAAAGAAGCGGGTGCAGTGTCGCCCGCCCACCTGCCCCCGGTCGTAAAAACAGGTGCCTTCAGGCGCCGCTAGGCGTTATACTTCGCAAAATTCCAGCTGAAAAGAAGATGCGCCCCAGCCCAACCAACCTCCGGGCCCCTACGAAATTCTCGCGTTGGTGCGGACGGGATGGGCAAGGTGTACGATGCCCCAGATATACGTTCGGAGATTCGGGCTAGTTATGGAAATAGCGCACTCGTGGAGGCCAAAATGACGAAGAGGAAGGCCAATCACATTCTAGGGACGGTCGCCGCGGTTCTGGTGTTTTTCCTTACGTGGCTCGTGGCAACGGAGAGCCATGGCGGCGCGGCGGCGGGCACTGCCGATTACATTGAGGGAGTCGTTACAAGCTCGAACGGTCCTGAAGCAGGGGTGTGGGTGATCGCGGAAACCACGGACCTGCCGACGAGGTTCATCAAGATTGTGGTCACCGATGGTCAAGGACGCTACGTCCTGCCGGAACTGCCGCCCGCGAACTACCAGGTGTTTGTGCGTGGCTACGGCCTGGTGGATTCGGCGCGCGTCGCTGCGAAGCCTGGGCAGCACCTCGACCTGAAAGCCGTTGTCGCGCCGGACGGCCGGGCGGCTGCGCAGGTGTATCCGGCAAATTACTGGCTGAGCCTCCTCGCTATTCCGAAAGGCAATCTCGACGATAAGGACGTGGTGATCGAAACCAAGGAGTGTTTCTCCTGCCATCAAGTGGGTGATGTGGCGACCCGGGAATTTCCCAAGAGCCTGGGTTCGTTCAAATCCAGCGTGGACGCCTGGGATCATCGGATGGCGATGGGACCGAACGCCTCCAACATGAGCACCATCTTCGTCAAGCTCGGAGAGCAGCGCAAAGCGTTCGCCGACTGGACCGATCGCATTGCTGCCGGTGCTTATCCCAAGCAGGCCCCGCCGCGCCCAACCGGCGTCGAGCGCAACCTCGTAATCTCGATGTGGGATTGGGCCCTGCCGACGAGCAGACGGAGCGATATGGCCGCCACCGACGAGCGCACGCCCACAATGAATGCCAACGGGCTCATCTACGGCGCCATCCAAAGCTCGGACATCCTAGCGGTGCTCGACCCGCGCGCGAACGCTACCACTATGATCAAGATTCCGTCGCACGCGCCGGTGATCGACGCCAACACGCCGACCTCGCCGTACTGGGGGGACGAGAAAGTCTGGCAACGGCAGTCCGATCCCCGCAGCACCGCGATGGATAGCCACGGCCGCGTGTGGGTGACGGCTCGGACCCGCGCGCCGAAAGATCAGCCCGAATTCTGCAAAGACGGCTCGCTGAACAAATTCGCCAAGTATTTCCCGCTGCCCGGCCCCAGCGCCCGGCAGATCGAGATGTACGACCCCAAGACGCAGCAGTTCACGATGATCGACAGCTGCTTTGCGGCCGACCATAACCACTTCGACGACAACGATGCGCTGGTCTTCGGCCAGAACGACGCCATCGGCTGGCTGGACACCAAGGAGTTCGACAAGACCCACGACGCGGCAGCCTCGCAGGGATGGTGTCCGGCGGTACTGGACACCAACGGTGACGGCAAGATCACCGAGTGGACCGAGCCGAATCAACCGATCGATCCTCAGAAGGACCGCCGGATCCACTTCGGATGTTACTCGGATGCCATCAGCCCAATCGATGGGAGCTTGTGGTGCTCGGGAATCGGCGCCAGAGATACGACGCTCGTGCGCCTCGAGAGAGGGGCCAAGCCGCCACAGACGTGCAAGGGGGAGGTGTACGTGCCGCCCCCAGACAAAATGCCGTTGCCTGGTTCAGGCGGCGTGGCCATCGACACGAACGGCGTGGTGTGGCAGAACTGGCGCGGCGCCCATGAAATCTTGAGCTTCGATCGCCGCAAGTGCAAGGTACTGAACGGACCGACCGCCACCGGGCAGCAGTGCCCGGAAGGGTGGACCGTGTACACCAAGCCCGGTCCCGCGTTCGAGGGGGCGCCCAAAGATCTCAGCACCGACATGCTGTATCTGACCGAGGTCGATCGGGAGAACACGCTTGGTCTCGGGAAGGACGTAGTATTGTCCGGCGACGTCAACGCGGACTCGTTCTTCGTTGTGATGTCGCAAGGCGGTCAGATGAAGACGTTGACCTTGCGCGTGCCTTACCCGCTGGGATTCTTCTCCCGGCACGCGTCGGGACGCATCGACGACCCGAATGCAGGATGGAAGGGACGCGGGATGTGGTCGAGCTACTCGATGTACACACCTTGGCACCAGGAAGGTGGCAAGGGTACACGGCCAAAGATTGTGAAGTTCCAGGTGCGGCCGGATCCTCTGGCGAAATAGGACGTGCCTAGGGCCGAATTCACTGCTTCGTCCCTTGGAAGGCTCTCCTACTCGGCGAGGCCGTGGCGATCGGCATCCTGCGCGAC
>DASPYR010000043.1:0-2638 GCA_035636675.1 Rugosimonospora sp.
CACGTCGTCAGCTACGGCTCTTCGGTTTTTGAGGGCATCCGCTGCTACGAAACCAAGCAAGGCCCGGCGGCTTTTCGCCTGCGCGAACACATGCAGCGCCTGATCCACTCCGGCCATATTTACCGCATGAAGAGCCCCTACACGGTCGAGCAACTTTGTTCTGCCGCCAAAGAAATCGTGCGCGAAAATCGCATGAACTCCTGCTACATCCGCCCGCTGATGATTCGCGGCTACGGCGACGTCAACGTGAATCCGCTCCCCTGCCCCATCGAAGTCTACCTGGCCTGCTGGGAATGGGGCGCCTATCTCGGCGCCGAAGCGCTCGAGCAAGGCGTGGACGTTTGCGTCAGTTCCTGGTCGCGCCTGGCGCCGAACACTCTTCCGTCCATCGCCAAAGCCGGCGCGAATTACATGAATTCGCAGCTCATCCGCATGGAAGCCCTCGCCAATGGCTATGCCGAGGGCATCGCGCTCGATACGAACGGCTACGTCAGCGAAGGTTCCGGCGAAAATATCTTCGTTGTCCGCGATGGCGCCGTTCATACGCCGCCGCTGGCCTCGAGCGTCCTGCCCGGCATCACTCGCAGCAGCGTCATGACACTTTGCGAAGATCTTGGCATTTCGATCCGCGAGCAGATGATTCCGCGCGAGATGCTCTATATCGCCGACGAAGTCTTCTTCACCGGCACCGCCGCGGAAATCACGCCCCTGCGTTCGGTGGACCGCATCACTATCGGCGCCGGACGCCGCGGCCCGGTTACCAAGCGTCTCCAGGACGAATTCTTCGCCATTCTGTCCGGCGCCAAACCCGACCGGCACAACTGGCTCACGCCCGTCACCGCCGTCGCAGGCTCGCCCACGGTCGGCTCCCCGGTCGGCTCCGCCCGCTAGCGCATTGTGGCGCCGCGTCCTGACTGAAGGTCAAACTTGTGAGCCTTAATTGACGCTCGATCTACCACTCAATTACAATGCGTCTAGTCGATGAGAAAGCAGCACGGCCATTTCAATATCGTTCTCCGGCCTGAACTCGAAGGAGGGTTCACGGCTATCGTGCCCGCTCTGCCGGGCTGCGTCACTCACGGCCGGACCTTGGACGAAGCCAAAGAGATGGCCAAGGATGCCATCGTTGGCTACATCGAGAGCTTAAGGAAGCACAACGAGCCCATTCCAACCGATAATGACACGCTGATGGCCTCCTTAGATCTCGAGTATGAGCAAGCTTCCCGCCGTTAAGCCGCGAGACCTCGTTAAATTCCTCGAGCAAAATGGCTTCGTTTTGGATCATGTTTCAGGAAGCCATTTTATCTATTACCACTCGGCATCGAAACGCCGCGCCGTGGTTCCCCGGCACAACCGTGACATTCCCAAAGGGACCCTTTTCTCCTTGCTTAGAGAAGCTGGCTTCACCCGCGATGAGTTGCTGGATTTCTTAGAGGGCAGATAGGGCACGGTGATGTCGCCAGTCGCCTCCGCCCGCTAGCGCCGCCTTGCTTCCGGCGGGCACGCCGGGTGCCCCACCTTTCGCTTTTTGAAAGGTGGGTTCTTGCAGCTCAGGTCGTCCCGCCGGATTGTGCCGGGAGACTGACGGGTGCCGCACCCTTCGGTTTCAAGGGTGCGGGTTTTCCTCATGCGGAAGCCCATGCGGCGCTGTTACCGACGGATTTAGAGGCTGGGAGGCTCTCTTTTTTCTCTGCAGCGCATTCCCCCCGTTATATATTGCCCGCATGCATCGCCGTGAATTCCTCCGCAGTGCCGGCACCCTTGTAGCGGCCTCGGTTCTCCCACTGAGCGCCCCCGCGCCGGAAAAGCCCCGCATTGCGGTGACCATGGACGACCCCAGCACTACTCTGGGTCCAAACATCGCCTGGCGCGAAGCCAATCGCAACATTCTCGATACACTCGAAAAATGGAGCCTCAAGACTGCCCTGTTCGTCTGCGGCATGAGGGTGGATTCCGCACAAGGCAAGGAGCTCCTGGGGCAGTGGGACGACGCCGGGCACCTGATCTGCAATCATTCCTATTCGCATTTCAACCTCAATTCCGCCAAAACCACCTACGACGATTTCGTCGCGGATTTCGAGCGCAACGAGCCGCTCGTCAAATCCTATCGCCGCTTCACGCGCCTGTTTCGTTATCCTTTTCTGAAAGAAGGCGACACCACGGAGAAGCGCGACCAGTTTCGTGCCCTGCTCAAGCACAGGGGCTACGCCGTGGGCCACGTGACCATCGACGCCTCCGATTGGTATGTGGACGAGCGCATGAATGCCCGCCTCGAAAAGCAGCCGGCTGTAAGCACTGAGCCTTACGGAGACTATCTCGTGGCGCATTTGCTCGACCGCGCCGCGTTCTACCGCCAGCTCGCGCTCGACGTTTTGGGCCACGAAATCCCGCACACATTGCTCCTCCACCAGAGGATGATCAACGCGCTTTACCTCGAAGATGTAATCAGCGCATTCTCAGACAAGGGCTGGCGGTGGATCGATGCCCGGCGCGCTTTCGACGATCCCGTTTTCAAGCGCCAGCCGCAGACCCTTCCCGCCGGCGAAAGCCTCGTCTGGGCCTTGGCCAAGGAGACCGGCCGCTTCGATGTCCGCTTGCGCTATCCCGGCGAGGACGCCTCCTACGAAAAGCCTAAAAT
>DASPYR010000044.1:0-4266 GCA_035636675.1 Rugosimonospora sp.
GTTGTCGGAGGACCATACTCGGGCGGGCAATCGCACCAGCGACAGCCACTTTTCAGCACGTGCACGATGCCGCTGATGACGCGGCGATCGTCCGCCCGCTCGACGCCCCGTACATCCGTCGGCAGGTGAGGTTCGATCCGATTCCATTGCTCATCGCTCAGCCAAAACAGGTTCCTGCGCACGATCCCGATCCCCTTCCAAAAACGAATCAGAATCGTATTGTCGGACCAGAAAAATTAATGAGTTCTGACCCTAGTCTTTCTTTGGGTACGCGGCAGCGGAAAAACTGCTGCCCAAATCTTCAGGCCGCCTAAAACAGGGCGCGGTGAGGGAGAATCAGCGCATCATTCTAGCTCGCCGCGCGAATCCGGCCGGACGGAATTTTCGGAAAGGACAGCTTATGAAAGCACAGCTGACATTTCGAAGCGTCAGAGAATCGGTTTTGTTCCTAGAGAATTGGTTTTGTTCGTAGAGAATTGGTTTTGTTCCTGATCACGATCTATGGCGTGGCTCTTTCCACGTTTAATTGGAGGCAAGCTGACGCGCGAATGGCATACCACTTCAGCGGTTTTCCGCCCGGAGCAATTCGGCGATCGCGGCGCGGGTTTCTTCGGCCACAACGCCAAGTTGATCGACCGCTGACCTGAGCTCCGGCTCGGCGCCGCTCTCAGCGGCCAACTCGACCGCCTGGGCTGCCGAAGCGACGCGCCAGGCGCCTATGCCCCGTGCCGAGCCCTTGAGCGCCTGCGCCGCTGCGCAGATGCTTGAGCGCGCCGCCTGTTGCATCCGCAGAATCAGCATGGTCGCCCTGGAGCCGAATGCTTCGAGCATCTCGCCCTCGAGGCTCGGGTCGCCGAGAGTCGTCCGGGCGAGGTGCACGAGGTCGATCGGGCGTTCGTCGAAGGCAAGGGCCGCGCTAGACGCGTCCTCGGCGACAAATGGCAAAACTTCCATCGCTGCCCTCCTATCGTTCCCCAGATCCTTGGCGAATGTGACCGGCTCCCGATGATCGGCCGCCGGCGCATGCGTTGCTGAAGCTGTTGCGATGGCGACAATGCAAATCAAGCCAGGAGTGTACCATGGCCGGTCGGCATCAGGTGTTGCACTGGCGCCACAACGGCCGGAATAATGTCATAGACCAGGAACGACGAATTTCTCCGTTCCCGCCAAGCATGAACAGCAAATTTATTTCAATGTCCGCGAGAAGCGGCCAGCCAAGCTCGCCCCCAACGATCAGCAGGCCGGTCTGCTTCGTTACTCCGTATGGCTTGCTGATCCTGCGCCACGATCGGCGCCGAATCTTATGGCTGGGGCTACCGCGCACCCTCACATCTCCATCGATGACGACACGCCTCGTGATACAATGTCGTGCATGAGCTTGCGGGTTCGTGCCAACGAAGGCACGGGGGTCGATATGCCCAAGAAAATCGTCAGGTCTAAGAAGAAACAATCGGCGGAAAACCAAGTCAAAGCCGTTCAGAAACTCGGTGGGCCGTTCGTCGCGCTCGCCGAGCGGACCCGAATGCCGGTCGTTTTCTCAGATCCACACCAACCGAATAATCCGATCATCTACGCGAACGATAGCTTCCTGGCGCTGACCGGCTATGACCGCGACGAGGTGCTCGGACAAAGCTACCACTTCCTGATTGGGCCTGAAACCGATCCAGAAGCCCGAGCAAAGATCGAATCGGCCTTCCATAGCGGCCTCCTCAGCGTGTATCCGGAGGTCCGTTATTACCGCAAGGACGGCAGCGAGTTCTGGGCCATCATGTTTATCGGTCCTGTCCTCGACGCGAATGGGGCTGTGGTGCAGCACTTCGCCTCGTTCCTGGATGTCACCCGCCGCAAGGAAGACGAGAGGCGGCTTCGGCATCTTGTTGACGAATTGAATCACCGCGTGAAGAACACGCTCGCCATAGTCCAGTCAATCGCCGCCCAAACCTTGCACGGTTCGGCGGTCGACAAATCGGTTCGGAACACGTTCGAGACTCGTCTCCTGGCGCTCTCAAAAGTTCACACTCTAGTTGCCCGCGAGAACTGGGAGGGGGTCGGGCTCGGCGAAATTGCGAATCAGATTCTGGAGCCATTCAAGAACTGGGCTGGACAAGCACCCCGGTTCACGATCGAGGGCGACGAGATCCGCCTGCAACCGAAAGCCGCCTTGGCCCTCAGCATCATCCTTCATGAATTGGCGACGAACGCGACGAAGTACGGGGCGCTTTCAAATGCTGCCGGTCACGTTGAGCTTATCTGGAGCATTGAGTCGACCCCGCAGGGAGACCGGATCCGTCTGCGGTGGCAAGAGCGCAACGGGCCACCGGTGAAGCCGCCCAGCTACTATGGCTTCGGCACCCGAATACTCAGGCAAGGGGTAGCGCAGGAGTTGGACGGCGAGGTCGTCCTCGAATACAAGCCCGACGGCGTGGTTTGCCAGATCATGATGCCGGTCCGGATGATGGCGGGATTGAGGAAGCCTTGACCCCTCGGTGACTTGCATCCCTAGAATCGGGCACTCTTTCGGCTCATCTCAACTTTCCTCACCACCGACGTCGGCCCACACGCCGTTGATGCAAATCGTCCAGGACTTTTCACCTTGGCGAGAACGCCCTCTGTATGGATTGGCCCCACATGGGCAAGCTCCTGGCTGCCGGCCAGGCGGTGTTCTCCGAGTTCAAGAACCTATGCCCGACCCGCAAAGGTTGGCGACAAGTTGGTGTCCCGTGGGCTTAGCCCCGTCTCCTTCAGACGGTCCGCAATCCGGTGCCAGGTCCGCTTAGATGTTGGTGTCACTGGCCATTTCCTTCCGTCGAGCGGATCAACGTAGGCGACTTGGCAAGGCCCCGAACATGCTGCCGCGGCGCGGACATCGTGGCAAGACATGATTGCACCGTCGCGGGGGCAAGGCGTTCTGAGGCAAAAATGATGGAACGAGGACAGTATCGTTTCACTGTGAAGGAAAACGCGCGTGGCGAGTTTTGGCTTGCGGCCGAGCCGGCGGGCGACACGATCATGAGCCTTGATGACTGCGTATTGGGCTTCCATCTGGAGCCGAAAGCTACGCATGGCCATGCGCTGGCCGTTGCCGATTTTCTAAACCGAAACATCGTGGCGATAACGCTGGCCTAAAGCTGCGGGCACCTCAACTCGCCTTCCGCGTCCCCTTCGCCGGCCCGCCGCTCCGGCTGCTTTGCCGCTTCTTCCGCTCGGCCGTTTGCCCCGGCTGGCCGCCGCTGTCCGATCTCGCAGGGCGCGCCGGGCGCTGGCTGGTTTTGACCCCTAGTGGCCGATTTTGAATCTGAGAGTGGCCGATTTTGCGGTACATAATCGAAAGGTAGCAATGCACATAGGAGGCAGCCATGGCCATTCACTTCACGCTCGATGACAATTTCAAAAAACTTGATTGGGGTGTTCCGGACGAGCGAAAGACCACCCTCACCAACGAAGAGGCTATGATTGTCGCTGTGTCGACCGTGGCAACCGCACTGGAGAATATCGCCTTTCAAATCCACCAAATGATCGGCCCGGTGCCAGAGATCGCGGACAAACGGAAGCGGGATTGATAATTGCACCAAAGAGGCTGCCGCCGTTGGCGGCCCAAACGGCAAACCCCGGCTAGCCTGGGGGCGTGCCGGGGTCGCGCCGCTCGTCGAGGCTCATCCCGTGGGGAACATGCCCATACCGAACGGCACGGCAAGACTATCACTTGCTGACTGGCCTGCAAGCCGCCCCCGCCCTACACCGCCTCCCCCACGCCTGTGCGGAACCGTTCGATGACTCGGCTTGGCTGTCGAACTCAAGCTCGCCGAGTCTTTCGGCAGGGGAATGGGATAAACCCCCACTTCCAGCACACTCCCCAATATTTCTCTCCAATTTGCCGTTGCTCAGTCATGTGTAAGACCTCCCTTCTCGACGTGGACACTGTCCGGGACACGGACGAACTCAGGTGGAGTCGAGGAGGCAATTATCCCCTGGCCGTTGCTTTCTCGCTCAGCCGGGACATCGGAACCTGCCAGTACCCAGGCGGCCACCACAAATATCAATCCCAACGCGACGATGAATGCAATGAGAATCCAGGCATCGCCCACGCCCTGTTCGAGTTGCGGCAGAGGGCGACCGCGTCACTCGATCTTACGGGCAGCCCTGATCGTGCTGGCAGGCGTGTCGCCAACCTCCTCATCGACGCCCATGGGAACCGAACTGGGATCGAAATCCGGCATGAAAGGAAAATATTGAAGCGGCGGCCATGTTCCGGGGGCGAAGGCCAGG
>DASPYR010000045.1:0-6843 GCA_035636675.1 Rugosimonospora sp.
CCGCACACACGAACAGCGAAAAGCCACCGAGCACAACGAAGCTTGTCCGGAAGGTACCAGACAAATCCGCTAAGTGCCCCACAAGCGGAGCGCCGCCGAGGATCATAATAATTCCCAGCATATTCACTAACCCCATGGCCGCTCCAGCCCGGCCTGGAAACAATGCTCCGGCACGCGAAAACATCGCGGCGTAGGGGAGGCCGACGCCCATGCCAATCAGCACAACCGCCGTCAGCGCGATGCCCAAAGAAAGTGAGGTAGACACGAACGCGAAACAGCCCAACGCTATCATCAGGAGACTGCCGATGAACAGGGGACGGATGCCCATATGGCGGCGCAATATACCTCCGAGCGGTCGCGACACGATGCCGAGCAGTAGTACCAGCGATCCGACGAGCCCAGCCTGAGTGGCGGGAACTTTCAGGACCTTTGTCAGCATGACCACAACCCATGACCCCACAACCAGGGAGAGGCCGAAGCTAGCCATTTGCACCAGCCCCAGCAGCCAGAGCTGAGGAGCCCCTAACATCTCGCGGAACCGGCCGGGCGGTGCAGCGCCGGATGTGACGTTCGGAGCCCCGGCCAGCCAGATGATCGCTGCCGTCAGTGCCATTCCAGCTGATACGAGAAACGTCGCCCGCCATCCGGCCAAAAGATAGAGTCTCGGCACCGCGAAAATCACGAACCCGGCGCCGAGTTGGACGGAACCGCCAAAGAGTCCCTGCGCCACGTTGAGCTGCCGTCCGGCTGCGGCCGCGTGCACGTAGCGTGCGCCCCCTACAAAGCAAACCCCGGTTCCGATGCCGGTGAAAATCTTGCATAGGAGCAACTGCCAATACGCGCCGGCAAATGCCATCCCCAGGTTGCCGAGCGTCACCCACGCGAGGGCGCACAAGAGCACGCGCTTTGCGCCGAGCCGGTCAACCAGGTGTCCGCCAGGAATCTGCATGAGGGCATGAGTCGCAAAGATGCCGGTGGTCAGAAACCCCGCCAGGGCCTGGTTAAACCCAAATTCACGCATCAGCGCGGGTGCCAGAGGGGCGTGATTGGTGTAGTTGGCTGAATACGCGAATGCCACGATGCAGCCGCAAAGAACGGCTGCCCGCTGCGATTTGTCAGACAATGCGGCGGGTGCCGCTACACCGGCGACTGAAGAATTCTGCACTACGCTCATGGCCCGCCCCCCAGCGCATCAAGGTTTTGGTGACGTCGAGGCTGCTATTTCCGCAATGGCACCTAGTTCGCGACTTTGATTTTGGCCCGTCTGATCGGCTCGATAGTACACTGACCGCCGCAGTTCGAGCTCACTTGTTTGGTTATGACTCTGCTTTACAGAGTGCCGGGGGGCCGAACGATGGAGGTTGCGTGAAACGCCGACATAGCGATCCCGTTTCCTGCTCAGACGCTTGCCTTATCGCGCTTCTTGTATCGAGAACGCAGCGCGGCTTTTGAGCCGCGGATTTCTCTCGTGATCGCTGCGAATCCAACCACGTTACCGTTCACCTCTTTCACCGGGGACAAGGACATGGCGACGTGTATCCGTTTTCCGCCTTTCCGCACATGGATGGCCTCGCAGAGTTGAGTTTTCTCTTGCCGTTTGAGTTTTTCGGAAATTCTGCTTACCTCGTCCGGTTGGCCCTCAGCCGTCAGCATATATCTCGAACGCCCAAGTACTTCACCTGCCGAATAGCCGTAAAGGCTCTCTGCGCCCGCGTTCCAGCTGACGATCGTACCCCCCAGGGTGTAAACCACAATCGCGTCATTCGCGCATTCTACGATCGATGCCAATTGTGAAAGTCTTTCCTGGAGGCGCTTGCGCTCGGCAACTACGCTTCTCAGCACCTGGTTCTGGCGCGCAAGCTCTCGCGTCCGGCCGATCATTTTCTCCCTGGATTCATCCGTGAGCTCGGCGGATTTTACTTGTGCGCGTAAGAACTCTACGAAAGCCTTCCAAGAGGCATGATCCAGCAAAAGAGGCAGCAGGACGTTGTTCGTTTCGGCCCCAGCCTCGGCGCAAACCTGTCCATCCACGATCTGGCGAAGAAGCTCTCCATAACTCTCGCTGAAGCTCCAGCGCGGCGTCGCGGCATCCAGCAATTGTCTTTCCTCTTCTGATTCGGCTTGTTCTCGAAGTTGCTGAATCAGGCGCGCAATTTCTGCGCTGTTGTGCGCCCGTTGCGCCAGCAACGATTCAATGTCCTCGGCGGCTCCAATCCAGATCTGTATGGTGAGCTGAAGGTTGCGGTCGCAATGGGAAAGGGTCTTCTCGGCCATTTCCAGCCTGGCCTCGAGTGCGCTGCAAAGGTCATGTTGGTATTGCACAGGTTTCTACTCCATTGGGCCTGTCACATTCGAGCCGCTTGCAAAGGACGGTCAGATCTCCCGCTCCGTTAAGATCGAGTGAGCTCAGATAACGTGCGCGTCTGCCGGCAAAGAATCACACCGTGTCTCATGCCAATTTCTTATCGAGAAGCAAATTGGCTATCTTGCGGCTCAACCTCCCAAACTCTATCGGCTTGGTTTCGTATTCGTCGCACCCAACCTCGCGGGCTTTCTCTCGGTCCGTGACCAAAGCATGCCCTGTCAAGGCAATGATTGGAATATGGCGAGTGACCTCGCTTGCTTTTAACTGGCGAGTTACTTCCCAACCGTCCATCGTCGGCAGGCTGATATCCATCAAAATCAAGTCCGGACTTTCTGATTGGGCCAGCGAATGTCCTTGCTCACCATCCGCGGCGGTGATCACATGATAGCCCCTGCTCTGCAGCCGCCTGGACAACATATCGATATTCGTTTCATCGTCCTCAACCAATAAAATCTTCGGCACGCTAGGCTCTCCCATTCAACTCGCTTCCCCAGCAGATCTCGGGCCGCCCGACAGAGCAAAAAAACAGGGCCGTGGGGGCTCGTTATAGGTAGACAATTAGTTTTATGACGTTTAGGCACGGACCCCAATGGGAGATTCGTACCCTTTATCAATCCATCTTCGAGCACATTATTAACGGCTTGGATACAGCACGACACCGCCGGCCACGATATAAAAATCGTCGCGCGTCTAAACTCGCTCCCGCCTTCCAGGAAGCGAGCGTCGCGGGTTCAAATCCCATCGCTCACTCAACTTTTTCAAACACTTTTCCTTAAAAAAGCGCTAAATACTTGCACCGAATGCGGAGGCAAGCTGTGCCGCTGCCAAATGCGCACGACGCGAGCCCGAGGCTGCGATGAATGAGTTTATCGGAACGAGTGGGGAAGTCGATCGTGGAAAACTAGCGAGACCGCTGTCTAGCAAACCCCTCATTACGCGCCGCAGCAATCGGTGGATACAGCTCCTGCTGGGACTGCTTTGCATGATGGCAATTTCGAGTCCTCAGTATATATGGGCGCTGTTCACGAAACCGTTTACAGACTCGCTCGGAGTGAGCCTCGCCGAAGTTCAAGTGACATTCTCGCTTTTGATCGTTCTGCAAACCTTTCTCTCGCCGTGGCAAGGTTTCTTGATCGATCGGTTCGGTCCGCGCATCCTGCTGTCTGCCGGCGCGGTTCTGACCGGGCTAAGTTGGGCATTGGCCGCTCGCGCGACCACGATTGCCGCGCTCTACCTTACCTATGGCGTGCTGGGAGGAATTGGGACCGGCATCATCTACGTCGGTACCGTCTGTCACGTGGCGCAATGGTTTCCGGATAGGCGTGGACTGGCCACGGGCCTTGTCGCTGCGGGTTACGGCTTCGGAGCGATCCTGACTACCTTTCCCATTTCTCAGGTCATTAAGGCATCGAATTATCATCGCGCGCTCCTGGAATTCGGCGTGATTTTCGGCGTGGTGGGGCTGATCGCAGCACAAGGGCTGAGACGTCCGGAGCGAACGTACCAACTAACACCGCGTGGATTCACTCATTCGGCGGCATCTCCAACGGAAGCAGCTCGCAGTTTTACGCCTGCCGAAATGCTCAAGACCCCGATCTTCTGGCTTATGTTCGTGATGATGACCATGATGTCGACGAGCGGCCTCATGGTGGTCTCGCAAATGGGCGTGTTCACCAGGGACTTTGGCATGGCCGATGTCTTAGTGTTTGGCTTACCCGCCCTGCCCCTGGCACTGTCGATCGACCGGTTTGCCAACGGCCTCACTCGCCCATTCTTCGGCTGGGTATCCGACCATATCGGCCGCGAGAATACGATGGTAATTGCCTTCGCCTTGGAGGGGTTCGCAATGACGATCTGGCTGTGGACCCGGAGAGACGCTGCCACCTTTGTGCTTATGTCCGGTGTGGTGTTCTTCGGCTGGGGCGAGATTTTCTCGCTCTTCCCATCGACGCTGACGGACACCTACGGCTCTAAGCACGCCACGGCCAATTACGGCCTCCTGTATACCGCGCAGGGGCTGGGTTCCGTTCTTGGTGGCCCTATCGCCGCGATTCTGCACCAAGCAAGCGGTTCCTGGATTCCCGTCTTTGAAGCCATTATCGCCATGAATTTCGCTACAGCGTTTCTTGCGCATTTCGCGCTCAAGCCGCTGCGGCGTCGTTGGTTTCAAGCAGAGCTTGCATCAGCCGCTGAACCTGACATCGCAAGTACGATGCATACGTAAACGTCGCTTCTGATTTGGCCGCCGTCCTCGTGTCGGGCTGTATCGTCGCGAGACCGTTGACACCCGAGGGCCGCAGGCATATGGTCTTTGCTCAAAGGAAGACTTGAATGCGGACATTCGAGGTTAAACCACCTACTAAAGAGGAGAGAGCCAATGACGAATGAGAAGCACGATTCCGAAGAACGGGATGAGGCCGCCAGCGATCTTTCACGGCGCGACTTCATCGCCATGTCTGTGGCCGCTGGCATTGTCGCCGCCGCGGGTCCGGCCTCAGCCGCGATGCCTGTGACGGAGACCGATGTCACGATCAAAACGCCCGATGGCGTGTGTGACGCCGCATTCATTCATCCGACCACCGGCTCTCATCCGGGCGTGGTGATTTGGGCGGACGCCTTCGGCTTGCGCCCCGTGATGCGCGACATCGGCAAGCGCATTGCTGCCGAAGGCTATTCGGTGCTCGTGCCGAACCCATTTTATCGCGTGGCCAAGGCGCCTGTGATCGCCAACGTCTCCTCCTTCAACTTCCAGACGGATATGCCCAAGATTCAGCCACTGATGGCGTCGATTAACGCGCCGGGCGCGGCGGAGAAGGATGCCGCGGCTTACATTGCTTTCCTGGACGCGCAGTCACAGGTCAATAAGGGGAAGAAAATTGGGACCCAAGGCTACTGCATGGGCGGGCCGCTGGTGGTGAAGACGTGCGCCGCCGTTCCGAATCGCGTTGGCGCCGGTGGTTCCTTCCACGGCGGCGGCCTGGTCACGGACAAGCCCGACAGCCCGCACCTGCTCGCGCCCAAGATCAAGGCGCGGATGTATTTCGGGATCGCGTCGAATGACGATATGCGCCAACCGGACGCCAAAGACAAGCTGAGAGAGTCCTTTGCCGCCGCAAAGGTTCCGGCCGAAATTGACGTCTACTCATCCAAGCACGGTTGGTGTGTGGCGGACATGCCGGCTGATGCGAGCGGGCCGATCTACAACATGCCGGACGCCGAACGCGCCTGGGGCAAGCTAGTCGCGCTATACAAGACGGCCCTCGCCTAAAAGACGCGCACGTCGCCCAGTCGACGACAGCCGCATTCGAGTTGTAGGCTCCCGACCGGGAGCGAAACGCGAATTTCGACGTATGTGATTGCGCACCCCAGGGGGTAGTGTCATGAAAAATACCGTAAAGCGCCTCGGGCTCGCCTCCGCGCTCCTCCTAGCAGCGCTCCACGTCCAAGCGCAGGGCGCCAACGAGGTCGTCAGACTCGATCCGGCGCTCGATCAGATTATTTCCTCCGACACGAAAGTGGAGAAACTGGCGGGCGGCTTTGGGTTCGTCGAGGGGCCGGTGTGGGTTCGCCAGGGCGGCTATCTGCTCTTCAGCGACATCCCCTCCAACGCCATTAACAAATGGACGCCGGACGGCAAGGTTGCCGTTTTCCTCAAGCCCAGTGGCTTTACCGGGAGCGATGCCTCGGACGTCGGATCGCAAAACAACAACGGGCAGGCGGTGGTCACGCTTCTCGGCTCCAACGGTGTGACGCTAGATCGGCAGGGGCTGGTGGTCTTTTGCGCGCATGGCGATCGCGATGTGGTGCGGATAGAAAAAGACGGAAAGCGCACAGTGCTGGCGGATCGGTTTGAAGGCAAGCGTCTAAATAGCCCCAATGATCTGGTCTTCAAATCGGACGGTGCGCTTTATTTCACCGATCCTTCCGCCGGCCTCCGAAAGCGAGACGACGATCCCAAGAAGGAGTTGCCTTTCAACGGCGTGTATCTGCTGAAGGACGGCAAGCTTCAATTGCTGGAGAAGACCTTTGCGACTCCAAACGGTATTGCCTTTGCGCCCGGGGAGAAATATTTGTACGTAAACGATACAACCCGCAAGCTCATCATGCGCTATGAGGTTCGGCCGGACGATACGATTGCCAATGGGAAGGTCTTCATTGACATGAGCGCGGATACAGCGGCTGGCGTTCCCGACGGCATGAAAGTGGACCAGAAAGGGAACGTCTATTGCACCGGCCCGGGTGGCTTTTGGATCATGTCGCCGGAGGGCAAACACTTGGGGACTGTCAAGACGCCGGAGCTTCCTGCGAACCTCGCCTGGGGCGACGGCGATGGCAAAACCCTCTATCTCACCGC
This sequence comes from Rugosimonospora sp., assembly GCA_035636675.1. GTDB lineage: Bacteria > Acidobacteriota > Terriglobia > Acidiferrales > UBA7541 > Palsa-189. The sequence continues at coordinate 6,720 of DASPYR010000045.1, forward strand.
CCGCACGGGCTTATATCGGATCCGCCTGAAGGTTGCCGGCGTACGACCGTGAGGCAGCTGTTCTCGTCCACGCATCGGTAATCTTCGCTGCAGGCCGCGCAGCACGTCAGCCCGGCCTACCGAG
>DASPYR010000046.1:0-2808 GCA_035636675.1 Rugosimonospora sp.
CAATTCCCGTAGGGAACGCAGTTCTCGCTCGACACTGAAATCCTCGACTCCTGCCGGCGTGTAATTCGGTTTCAGATCTTCGGCGACGCGTCCGTCGCGAGCGCCCACGACGTAGCAGGTAGAAAGGTGCAGTAGCGCGGCCTGATCGGACGCACGGAGAAACTCAATCAGATGTGTTGCGGGTTCGACGTTGCTGGCCAAGGCATCGCGGAGGTCCGGATTGAAGTCCGTCAGACCAGAACTATTCACAACCAGATCGATCACGCGTGCCAGGCGCTGCCTGGTTTTAGCATCCAGGCCGAGTCCCGGCAGAGTCACATCGCCTTCCACTACCTCGACTTTTTCCGCGAGAAACGCGCTCAGGTTTTTCCCATAGCGCTGTTCCAGCCGGTCGAAAACTGGCGAGGCTTCTACGACCTTCTCAAATCTGCGCCGGGCCGAGCTGTTACGCTGCCGCCGGATCAGCAAATAGATCTTGCCAATCTCCGGAATTTCGGAAAGGAGGTGCTCGAGCCAAACTTTGCCGATGAAGCCTGTGACACCCAGCAACAGAATCTGTTTCCCCCGTAACGCTTGGCGCACCGAAAGACACCGCCCCGGCTGCCGGTCAAACACAACTAACGGGCTGTGATTTTGAGGAGATTGTCTTTCTGCCGGGGAAATAGCGTCGGCTAGGTGATCTGGATGTTTTTCGAGTCCCAGGTCACCAAGCAATTGCTCGGCACTGAGGCGCCCAGCTGCTTGGCGGCCCCCGAGAATCGCCAACGGCCCCCGCGGACGTATAACCGGGTTGAGCAAACGGCCGGTGGCAACACCATTGCGGAACTCCAGCCGGTTGGCCACAATCCTTTCGACCCCCAGGTACTGCGCCAGCGGCCGCATGACGTGATCCAAGCCTTGGCTGACGAGGACGACTTGCCCATTCTGGGTCATCCATTCGCGCAGCTTCTCCACGCCTTCGCTCCTGAGCTGACGCTTCAGCACGTATTGGAAGTATTCTTCGCCGAGCAGATCCAGGCGGTCGCGGCTCACACCGCGCAAAAGCACGTGTAAGACTCTGGTCGCTAGCACTCTGTGGCTCGCATACAACGCTGGCCGAACCAGCGCTTGCAGGAAAAGGCCTCCGCGGCGCGCCCAGCGCTCGGCGAAGGTGTGAGCGTTCCAGGTGAAATAGGCAATGGGACGCACCGCCGTCAAATGTGCCAGGCTGCCTTCCACGCGCCAGAAAACGGGCCAATCTCGGTGGTTCTCAGCGTCGGCTAAAGGCACACCAGTTTGCTCGCCCGATCTCGTGAAGATTGGGGCCGAGGGCTCTCCATTTTGGGAATCGGCTATGCGCAAGATTGTTCCCGCCCAGTGACGAGAGTGCGCGCCTGTGTACGTCCGACGAAGGAAAACGCCACTAACTTACCTTTTTTCCGGCAGACCCGCAAGACTAGGCGATCAGGAATCGTTTCTGCCCGGTCTTGGGGCCGGCAGAATCAATCCAACCCTACGAGCCGGGCGAGTTTGATCCCAGCGACGCGGTTAGCTACTATCCTCAGGACCGTGAAGCAGGCTACATTTTGCTGTGCACGGCAAAGGCGCGCTCGAATCTGCGCCTCCGCACGCACGTGCGGACGGAAATGCGCGCGCACCGCAAAGAAATTGGCTTGCCCGCGCCTTACGCATAAATGGCAACAATAAAGATGCAGAACGCAAACTGGATCGCCGTGGAAGATTACAAATTTCCGGGCGGCTGGACGAGCGCTGGAATGGGCGCTGGAAATGCCGCGGACAAAGACGCCCGCGCGCGGGCGCTTTGCCGGGAACTCGAGGCCGGGCGGATTCTCTTTTTCCCGAAGCTGCCGTATGAATTCCCGCCGGATGAGCGCGAATTTCTGCTTTCGCGCGAGTGGAACGAGCTGCGGCTGCACAAGAACGTCTCGTACCGGCCGACAGACGACGTGATGCGCGGATTTTCCGGCGATCACGGCACCGAGATGCATCTGCATCACATCGTGCGAAACTACAGCGCGCATGTGATCGAATTTCTGCGCGATTTTCTGCGGCCCTACGCCGGAAAATGGAAACTGGATTTCGCCAGCTTCCGTCCGTTCGAGGAAGAAGGCCGCGACCTTTCGCTGCACAAGCGCAACGATCTGCTGCACGTGGACGCGTTCCGGCTGCGGCCGACGCGCGGCGGGCGCATCCTGCGCGTCTTTACCAATCTGCATGCGACGAAGCCGCGCGTGTGGTACGCGATCGGCGATTTCGGCTGGCTGGCGCAAAAATACGCGGACGGCGCGGGGCTCCGGCGATTCGCGGCGAATAACGGCGCGTTGCGGCGAAGCGTGTCGCGCTGGGCGGCGACACTGGGCCTGAAACGGCTGAGCCGCACGCCGTATGACCGTTTTATGCTGCGATTCCATGATTACCTGAAAGAGAACGACGACTTTCAGCGCAACTCCCCCAAAGTGCGGCTGGAATTTCCGCCCGGCGCAACGTGGATGGTGTTTACTGACGGCGTGGCCCATGCCGCGATGTCCGGGCAATTCGCCATGGAGCAGACCCTGCTGATCCCGCCGGAGGCGCTGGTGGCGCCGCAGTCGGCGCCATATCGGATTCTGGAGCGCATCGCCGCCGCGAGACTCTGCTAGGCCGTCGGGAAATCTCAAGTAGCGCTTGAGGATACCCCCACCCCCTCCCCCATTTTTCTGCAAGAGTATCATTCTGAGCAGCTTACTGCGGCGCCTGCTTTTGGATGCAGGAATCATCCCGAGCACCCCCCACCTGATTTCTGTGTAAGTGTTCATTCTGCGCGGCTTG
>DASPYR010000047.1:0-7391 GCA_035636675.1 Rugosimonospora sp.
CGGCGTTGACGCGCAGGTGTTCTTCTTCGATGACTTCGATAGTGGCGCGGGCGGCGACACTGGTTACGGGATTGCCGCCGAAGGTCGAGATCGTGAGGCCGCGGTAGGAAGCGGCGAGTTCGGCGGTCGTGACCGTGGCGCCGATGGGCACTCCATTGCCCATGCCTTTTGCGCAGGTGATGATGTCGGGGATAACTTCCCAGTGCTCGATGCCGAACCAGTGCTTGCCGGTGCGAGCGAAGCCGGTTTGGACTTCATCGGAGATGAAAAGACCGCCGTATTTTTTGACGGCGTTGAAGACGATTTTGAAGTATTCAGGCGGGGGCGTGATAAATCCGCCGACGCCCTGAATCGGTTCGGCAATGAAGGCGGCAATGTGGCCGCTGGTTCCGGTCTGGATGAGATTTTCGACGTCGTTGGCGCAGACCACGCCGCAATCGGGATACTTCAGCCCGAGCGGGCAGCGATAGCAATACGGATTGATAGCGTGCGCGACTCCGACGCTGACCACGCCCGCGGCGCGCCAGGGGCCCTGGGCCGTGACCGACTTGGCGAGCGCGGAAGCGCCGGAATAGCCGTGCCGCAGCGCGATGACGTCGAATGAACCCGTGGCCATGCGGGCCAGCAGGAGGGCGGCCTCGTTGGCCTCGGTGCCGGAGTTCGTGAAAAAACTTTTTTGCAGCTTGCCAGGCGTGATCTGAGCGACTTTTTCCGCCAACGCGACAATGGGTTCGGTCGGGTATAGCGTGGAGGTGTGTTGCAGGCGATCGACCTGAGCCTTGATTTTCGAGGTGACTTTGGGGTTTGTGTGGCCCACGGAAATGGTCAAGATGCCGCCGAAGAAATCGAGGTATTTACGACCTTCGAGGTCCCAGACGTACTGCATGTGAGCGCGGTCGGCGACCAGCGGGTGCTGGTAGAAGTTCGCCACGGCGGGCCAGAGATATTCCTTGTGCTTGCGAATGACCTCTTCGCTTTTGGCCATATTGACTTGCGTCTTGCTGCCCACCAAAGCCGCCTAATATGCGCCGCGGAGCGTTTTTGGTTCTCGGCAGACGGAGGATTGCTTCGCAAGTTCTGCGCGAGCGCTCGATCGAGTCTACTCCGCGCCCGGAAACGCCACAATAGAGCGGCGAGTGGCGATCTGGTTCGGGGCACTCTTGTGCCATTGGCGACGGAGCAGCGCGCGGAATCAGTTGATCGAAAAGAGGCAGATGGCGGGAATTCTCGGGGTCTTCTGCGTGACAGTAGGCTCGCGTGGGGATACACTGGGGCAGATTCGGGCGCGAGGGAGGCGGCACATGAAGATTCAGATTCGCGTCGAGTGCCATGCCGGTTATCGAGCCGATGAGCGTCCTTTGCGGTTTGCCTTGCGCGGGCGGCTCTTTGAGGTCACCGAAGTGGAAGACCGCTGGTATTCTCCGGGCGCGATCTATTTCCGCGTGCGCGCCGAAGACGGGAATTTCTATATTCTTCGGCACGACGAGGGCATGGACGTGTGGACGCTGGACGCCTTCCGGACGTGTCGCGAATACGAAATCACGCCGCAACCACTGGATGTCACCACGCCTCCGGGTCCCCACGGGGCGTCTTAGAGTCGCGCTCGAGCGCCACTCGCCGGGAACTTTCCATAATTACAAGCCGGCATCGCGTGCGAGGACACGCGTCATGCTGGACCAGTCCATTTCTCCTTGCCCGTGCGCGAGGGCGGAAAGAAGATGGTCGTGAACCAGGCTGGCCAGAGGCATCGGCGCAGCGCATTCCTCAGCCGCCTGCAGGACCAGGCGGACGTCTTTCAAACCCAGACGTAAAGCGAACAGGGCGGGCTCGAACTGCTCCCGCGCGATGATGCGCCCATAGTTCGCAATGAATGGGGAACCGAAAAGAGCATTCATGATTTCGAGGAAAGCCTCCGGAGCAACGCCTGCTTTCCGCAGCGTCGCGTAGGCTTCTCCAAGCGCCTCGATGATGCCGATAATCATGAAATTTCCGCACACTTTAGCCACATTCGCCTGCCAGGGCTCGGTCCCGACCACGAATGTCTGGCGGCCGATGGCATCGAAAAGAGGCCGACAGCGCTCCACCAGTTCACTGGGCCCGGCGGCCACGATCAGCAATTTCTTGTTTTCCGCGGCTTCCGGACGGCCGAAGACAGGCACGCTCAAGTAGCCCTGGCCGCGCCGAGCATGTTCGGCGGTTAACCTGCGGGCCAGCGCCGCGCTGATGGTGCTGTGAGAAAGGTGGATACAACCGTTCTTCATAGCTGAGGCAACGCCATGAGTTCCGAAGACGACCTCTTCGACTGCGTGATCGTCCGCGACCATGGTCATGACGACTTCCGCATCACGGGAAGCATCCGCGGGGGAATCGGCCACGCGCGCGCCGTCGCCAGCAAGCGCCTCCGCCTTTTCGCGGCTGCGGTTATAGACGACCAAGTTGTGCCCGGCGCGGAGTAAGTTACGCGCCATGCCCATACCCATTTTCCCGAGTCCAATGAAAGCGAGATTCATAACCGTTTCACAATTTACGATTTGATGTTGTTTTTCTTGCCCTCTTTGACGTAGGCGATCGAGGAAGCGATATGATTTCTGCTGTGGATGGACTTTTTCTTGGCCAGATGCGCAAACATCTGGATACCAAAGCCGCCGTCCAGGTCGTCCGTAATCCTCTTTTTCCAAGGACGCCGGATAATTTGCGTGGTGAGGCGACGCGTAATGCGAGGCTGGGTCATGATGTGGTCGGCAATCTTCCAGGCGCGCTCCAGGAGCCTATCCCGGGGCACCACTTCATTGACCATCCCGTACTCCAGGGCCTTTTGAGCATCAATCGCCTGGCCCGTGAGCAAAGCATAGGCTCCGCGTTTGACGCCCAGCAACTCCAGAAAACAGCTATGAATGCCATCTCCGGGAACGGAGCCGATGTCATAGTGAAGATCAAAAATGATGGCGTCTTCACTGCATATGGTGATGTCGCACATGAGGCAAATTTCCGTGTGAAAACCGGGGCCATTCAGAACACCGATGGTGGGAATTTCCAGATCATTCACTAAAGAGCTGACATTGATCCTGCCGTCTTTATAGGCGTACTCGTATGCCCAATGCTGCAGATCCTCCTGTTCGAGTTTGAACCCTTCGGGATCCGCGTCCATCATGAAGTCTTTGCCCGTGCCCGTGAAGATCATGACTTCGTTTTCAGGGTCCGCGCCGATGGTCTTGAAAAGCTGGCCGACGGAACGATGATTTTCGACGCTCAACTGGATGGGTCCGCCTGCGGTATGCGCTTGAACGAGAATGACGCCGTCCTCGCGGCGTTCGAGTTTGTAATGCTGCTTGAATCGCTCCTTGTATTCCTCAAATTTCGGGGTGGCGACAAAATCCACTAATGACATGACTCATCTCCCTTCGGTAGTCCGGCGAGCTATGTAGAGCAGCGCGCACCTACAGAAGCTCGACGGCGCGCCGGAAAATATGCCGAGCGTGGCTGATTCAGCGGGCCCTCGACTCGGGGCACGTTACGCGACCGCAAAGGTTTGAGTCAACGGCCGATTCATGCGACGGCCATCCAGCCGCTGGCGGGCTAATCGGTCAGTTTCCTAAAACCCCGTTTCTCGGGAGTCACAGAGGGAAATGCGATGACTATCGCGAAACGAGATTTGTGTACTATGGCTGGGAAATACAAAGCAGTGTAGCCTGCGGGTATCGCAGCGTGGTCCAGATGCTTGTGCCAAATCGGTTTCGTTGGAGCGCGAGGGATCTAGCGTCACTCGCGCTGTTTTGCGCGCTCGCAAGCGCCTGCCATGCCCAAAGCAATGGCGTGGTCTGCCGCGACGGCAGCGGCAGTTTCGAAGCCGCATTTCCCACCGGGGTAACGGTTCAGGTAGGAGCGGAAAGGAGGGATGGACTAGCCACACGAGCATGTGAAGGAATGCTCCTCTGGGACAAGCAGAAGCTCAGGGTTGCGGCTGCGGCTGCTCAGGTGGACGTGGATGCATTCGGCGTCGACGTAGGCCTCGGACAACCTGTCGTCACGCTCCAGGTGAAGAAAATCGATGCCGAGTGCTGCATGACGTTCCAGATTTATTCTCTTCAAAAACCGCCGAAATTGCTGCGCACGATTACCGGAGGAAGCTTCTTCAGCACCGCCGATACCGATCTCGATGGTCAAATCGAAATTTGGACGAACGAGGCCGCTGCGATAGAGGGCTTCGAGAGCCCCAGCGTGGGGAGGCCGGACCTCGCCCCCACGGTGATCCTCCGCTTCGTGCATGGCCGCCTGTTGGATGTAAGTTCTGAATTCCAGAGCTATTTTGATAACGAAATCGCGCGGGTACGAACGCAGCTTGATCCCGAGGATCTTCGGGATTTTAAGAACAGCAATGGCAGATTGGCCCCAACGGCGCATTTTTCGCCGGCGGACCTGCGTCACAGTGAGAACCTGGAGCGCACAAAGGTGAGAGTGTTGCAAATCATCTGGTCTTATCTTTACAGCGGCCGCGAACAGGATGCCTGGAACTCCTTAGCGGATATGTGGCCGGCGAAGGACATCGATCGAATTCGCGCAGCAATTTTGAGCGCACGGGCTCGAGGAATCCGCGCTCAAGTGGATGGCGTGTCAGCGAAGGTTCCCTCGCGAGCGATAGCCGCGAAAGTCTTTGACCTGAGAACCCAGTCCGCCCCGCCAGCCGGGGTCCCGTGGGCCCACCGCGGCGGAGGAGAGAACGGATCGGCTATCCTCCCGCCTGCCCCAATCCTGATTGAACGCAGGGCTCCCGAGGGTGAATCGGAGGGGAGTCTGCCAGATTCAGAGTTGTTGTTGGATTTGGTGATTGATTCTGCCGGTAAAGTTCGGTCGGCGGAATCGGCTGAACCCTCGTTTGAGCTCTTCCTCAAGAGCGACGTTGCGAGATGGAAGTTCATTCCCGCGCTCAGCGCCGGGCGCGCCGTCACGAGCCGGGTATATTTCCTCGTTTCTCCGAAAAGATAGCTCTGCCGCAACGCATTCAGCACTAGACGAGGGAGAACGCCGATAGATTCGAGATCAGCGTCACGTCAGCTTAGAACGTTAGGAGGTAAATAGCAGGAACCGAACTACTTCGCAGCCGGCTTTGGGGGCTCGATTTACGGGATTATACAGCGCCTTCGGCAAGCTTATCTCCAAATGCGCAGCCGGCTGCGGGCAGATGCTTGCGTCAGCGAGCGCCCCGCAGTACGGTAGTGAGCACTGACAGACCTTTCGCACACCAACGGAGGATGAGATGCGCAGAATTCCGGTCTACTTCGTCTTTGTGGCGGTGCTTGCGGTGATAGCGGCTCGACCGGCTTTCCTACGGGCGCAAGGACCGGCGCAAAAGGGCCAGCCACAACGCACGCTGGACATTTATTTCATCGATACCGAAGGCGGTCAGGCCACGCTTTTCGTGACACCTTCCGGCGAATCCGTGCTGGTGGATACCGGTTTCGCGGCAAACCAGGGCATGCCAGACGCGGCGGCGACGAACTCCTCCGGCGCGCCGATCACGCGCGACGCCGACCGCATCAGCGCGGTCTTCAAGCAGGCCGGCGTAACGGTGCTGGATTGGATGGTGATCTCGCATTATCACGGCGATCATGTAGGCAATGCCGCGGAACTGGCGAATCGCATTCCTATTCGTCATTTTGTAGATCATGGGCCTTTCAGCGTGGAGCTGCAGCCAAATCGCTCGGCGGCATTTCTGGCTTATATGGCCGCGCGGGACAAGGGCCGCGCCATCGTGGCGAAACCGGGGGACAAAATCCCGGTTGCCGGCCTGGACGTGGAGGTGGTTTCCTCGGCAGGCGAGCTGATCAAAGTTCCCATGCAAGGGGCGCCAGCGCAAGCAGCGCCGGGCGCGGGTCTGCCCAATCCACTCTGCCGCGACGCCAAGTTGAAGGAACAGGACCCCACGCCCGAGAATTTTGAATCCGTGGGAATTGTGGTCCGCTACGGCAATTTCCGCCTGCTCGATTTGGGCGATCTAACCTGGAACCAGGAGCATGCGCTGGCTTGCCCGAATAATTTGCTGGGGACTTTCGACGTGTTCCACACGACGCGGCACGGCGATCCGCACGCGGGAGCTCCGCAACTGGTGCACGCCATTCGCGCCAGAGTCGCAGTGATGAACAACGGGGAGAGAAAAGGCGGCGATCCGTCATATTGGCAAATCGTTCACAACGCGCCGGGGCTGGTGGACTTCTGGCAATTGCATCGCTCGGCGGCGGGCGGCGCGGAACACAATTCGCCGGAACAATTTCTGGCGAATGTCAATGAAATTGATCACGGGCACAATTTGAAGATGAATGTGCGGGCCGATGGCAGCTTCAGCATGACGAACGAGCGCAACGGATTCATGAGGGAGTATCCGGCCAGATCAAAGAGCGCCGTGACTTCTTCGCGACAATGAAGAAGTTGAAACGATGGTCCGAGAAGCGTTGGCACACCTCAAGAGCTATCACACGGGCTCTGAATCTCCGACCCGCTAAAAGCACGGACGGAGTTTTGATTCAGATGAATCAAAGAGAGATTCTTCGACTTCGCGTCCCGACCGGAGATCGTAAAAACACGATTTCTTGTGAAAGACGATTCGGCACGCTTCGCTCAGAATGACAACGAGAGACTAGGCGGTGGATTTTACCCGGGAGGCGCCAGCGAGGCGCAATTGCTTTTCGAGTTCGGGGCGCGCCGGGTCGGGCGGGTCGGTAACGCCGACGAGGATTTTGCCGTGCCAGATCGCGGGATCGGAAAGCGATTTGCCAAAATGTGGCAGCCGAGCGGTGACCAGGAGCGTGATCAGCGTCCAGAGGATCGCGCCCAACATGGTCATTTCGTAAATGATGATGCCGTTGGTCCACGAAGTAACGATGGGCATCCCGCCGGTGTTTAAGGGGTAGGAAAGCTGGGTGTAACGAGTAAGCAAGTAACCGAGTATTGCACCGACAATGCCACCGATGGAAGCCAGCAGGAAAATGTGCGTCTGCGAATGCTCGTCGGAAAAATCATAGCCATCAAAGGGCTCCCCCGTCACGACGACGATCTGCCGCTCAGCGATGCCCAGCGAGGCTCCGGCTAGCTTCAATGCGTTGACGGCACGCTGCGCCGCATCGGGGTCGGAATAGAGCGCGTAGAGAGCTTTCATCGCGACACATCCGTGGCGAAGGGCTCGGTTTCCGTAACGCCGGACCTTGCGCTCGCGGCACCGGGCTCCAAAGTCGCCGCCCGGCGGCGAACCACGGGCGCCTTGCGAACGCCCGCTTCCAATTCCCACATGGAAATCATGGGCACGAGCTTGGAGAAAAGCAGATAAAGCAGGCCCATCATGCCGAAGCCGGCGACCATCAGTGTGATCTCGACCCAGGTGGGGCGATAGCTTCCCCAGG
>DASPYR010000048.1:0-2717 GCA_035636675.1 Rugosimonospora sp.
ATGCGGCTAGGCAGCGCTATCAACGATCGGGTCGCGCAAGGCGAGATCAAAGCACCCGTCGCGATCGGGCACTCGGCCCGCCGGATCCGCAGCGACCGTCCGGCCGGCTGGCAACTCCCGGCTGAAATCGCGAACTTACCGGCGGAGGAAACAGCCAAGTTTCGTGCCTCGATGCAACACTCGGCCGATTCGGAGGCATTGACCATGCTCCTCCAGGAGAATTCCGGCGCGGCGTGGCGCTCGTTTGAGTCAACCGTGGTGCTGGCAGACGGCCGGCGCGCAACGGCGGATACGATCGAACGCATTCTTGGAGAAGCGCTCGCCGCAAGTACCCTATTCGTGCCTCGGGCCAAAGTGCCCGGCAAGTCGTAGCCGAGCGTGCCTTCGCTCCGCCCCAACACGCCCGAGCGGACCTCGTAGGACAAGCCCGCCTTGGGGATTTCCATTTGCAATCTGAGTCACGCTGCACCTCATTCGCCGTGGCTAACCGACTCCACATCGCGTAACATTGCACGGTGCGGGCCTGCGGCCTCGAGCTCTTTCCGGCTCAGTTGTTCCAGCATTTCTATGTGCTTAACGCCTCAGTGAGCTCTGTGGAGGTTTTTTAGCTCAGAGGGCACGGAGGGCACAGAGACAGAAACCACGCATGAGGCGCTTGATCGAATGCGTTCCCAATTTTTCCGAGGGGCGCGATCGCAAACGGATTGAAGCGCTGGCCGCGGCCATGAGCGGCATCAAAGGCGCATGGGTGCTCGATATTCATAGCGATCCGGACCACAACCGTTCTGTCGTCACTTTGGCGGGAGAGCCGGAACCGGTAAGCGAGGCGGCGCTCGGCGGCGTGGCCAAGGCCGCGGAATCCATTGACCTCCGCCGCCACACGGGAGAGCATCCGCGCATCGGGGCCATTGATGTTTTGCCCTTTGTGCCCATTGAGGGCGTGAGCATGGACGATTGCGTCGCCTTGGCCCGGTATGCCGGCGAGGAGATTTGGGCCCGCCACAAAATTCCGGTCTATTTTTACGAAGAGGCGGCCATGCGGCCCGAACGCAAAAGATTAGAGAGCGTGCGCAGCGGAGAATTTGAATACTTGCGCGACGAGGTCTTGCGCAATACAGATCGTACTCCCGATATCGGCGGGCCCGCCCTGCATCCCTCCGCGGGCGCGGTGGCCGTCGGAGCGCGAAAATTTCTGATCGCCTATAACATCAATTTGGATACACCCGACGTCTCCATAGCAAAAAGAATTGCGCGCCTGATTCGCGCCTCGAATGGCGGCCTGCCCCATGTGAAAGCCATCGGCGTCGAACTCAAAGAACGCAAGCTCGCTCAGGTCTCCACCAATCTCACCGATTTCGACGAGACCCCCATCCGCCGCGTTTTCGAGGCCGTGCGGCTCGAAGCCCAGCGCAACGGCTGCTCGATCCACGGCAGTGAGATTGTCGGTCTGGTGCCGCGCAAGGCGCTCGGTCCAAAGGACGCGGCAGATTTGCTACTGGAGGACTTCGCGCCGGCAAAAAAGATTCTGGAAAATCGGCTGGAAATAAAGATCAACGAAGAAGCTCCCGGCGGCATCTCATTACGCAGCATCGGATCATAGCAACCGCATGAGAGAACCGGGCGCCTCGAGGGTGAACAAATGAATTATAGAAAAATTCTCGCGACTGCAATCTTTGGGACGGTCTTGGCTGGCGCCGCGGTCACGCGCGCTCACGCCGGTAGCCTCAGCACGGACGTGATCGGCATGTTCCCGCAAAACATTGGCGAGTTCGCCTACGCCGATCTGAAACAGGCGCGTTCCCTGAGCTGGTTCCCGCAGCTCAAGCAACAAATGCTTCCGGCGCGCTTCAAGCAGTTCGAGCAGTTTCTGACGGCCGCGGGCATCGATCCCAATTCGCAGGTGGAGGAAATTGCCTGGGCCACTGTGGGCCCGGCTCCGGCCGCGGCGGCTCAAAACGCTCCGGCGAATGGCGCGAATGCTGCGCCGCAGCAAAATGTTCCGGCGCCAGGCAGCGAGCAAGTCCTGGGCGTGGCCATCGGCTCTTTCCGTCCCGAAACGGCGGAAGGCTATTTCGCCGCGCAAAAGCTTCCGGTGGTAAAGGTGCGCAACTTTTCGCTCTACGCCTTCGGCGGCGGATCCGGACCGGCGGATCTGTTCTTCTTCTTTCTCGATTCCAATACGGCGGCATTCGGCCAGCGCCAGCAACTCGAGCGCCTCATCGCCATCCGCGCGGGCGAAGAGCAGGGCCTCTTGAGCGATTCCAAGATGCTTCCCCTGATCAACGAAGCCAATGGCAGCGGCGTGGTATGGGCGGTGATGAACGGAACCTACGCGCAATTGGCCATGCAGCAATTGGCGCCGGAAGCGGCGCAATTCCCTCAGGCGCAGCAGCTCGTTTCCCGCCTGCGCGCCCTGAGCCTGCAGATTATTGCCGGCTCCGGCGTGCAAGCCCGCTTTCAATCCATCTGCGCCACTCCCGACGACGCCAACACCTTTGCCGCGCTCTTGCAGGCGGGTCTGCTTTATAAGCGCTATCAGATCGGTACTTCCAACCCGGATCTCGCTTCCCTGCTCGATTCCGCGCGCATCACCCCGGCGGGAGACCGCCTCAACATCCAGCTCACCCTCACCGATGAGCAGATGCTTTCCCTGATTCGCCGGAATACTTTCGCCGTGACCATGTAGCCGCACTCGCGGCTTCGCTAATGGAAATAGG
>DASPYR010000049.1:0-28478 GCA_035636675.1 Rugosimonospora sp.
GAGTTGCTGCTTCCGCATCCTGCCACGGCCAGGCCGATCACGAGCGGCAAGCAAAGCCATGCCAACCGCACTTTCATGCTTTTGTCTCCAATTTGAATGACCTTTCTTGCCCGGCCGGGGCGTGCGCGTAGCTCATTCAGAATGTCCGGCTGACCGTAAAGCGGAAGGTTGATTTTGGCTCGAAGAAGTTGATGCGCTGAGTATTTACCTGAAAATTCCGCAGTTGCGGCAGAACCTGCGTGTCCCAGAGGCAGCTGCTTGGCGATTGCTGCGCGAGTGGACAAGTGGGGTCCACGGACAGTCTCAAACTGTCGTAGTTAATGGATCGGTACTCCGTCAGGGGCGCGGCAATCTGCTGCTCGACACGATCAAAGTTGTAGGCCCAGTAGAGGCGGAAGGGAGCATTGATAATGGGCAACTGCACTACAAACTCGACGCCGGCAGAAGCACGGGGCCTGAAATTAGTTCCCGGCTGGATTAGCAGGGCATTGTTGGTGAATTTGGGAAAGAGCGAAGTGATGCTGCTAAGTCCGCTTCCGTTGAGTTGCAATTGATCTTTGCGCAACACGCCGACGGCTCCAGCATCGAGGAAAGCGGCGGCGGTTACCGGTCCAACGATGGGAATGCGATATTCGGCGTTGAAGACACCGGAGGTATCGCCTCCCGGGAAAGAAGGTTCAAAGGTGAGCACGGGTATGGGTGGAGTGGAGCGACGTGTAGCATTACCAAATATATCGAGGCGCGTGGGATCGATGTACGTAAACGATGCGCTGGTGGCCAAGGGAATAAAGGCTATCGGTGTGACCGTGCGAATGTCAAAACCGCGCAAGTCTTGCTCGCCCCCCAGGAAGAGCCGCTCGAAAGGAGGGACGACACGACCGCCGTAACCCGTGGCGAAAGCGCCGACAAAATGGAAGGCCAGCACATTGCGCTTGTGATTGATGGCATGGAAATACTTGGCCTCCAAAACGTTGGTCGTGGCTTTGACGTTGCCGCCGAGGCCCTCGAGTTTGAACGAATAGAAGAGCGATTTTCCTCCGGTGGGGTTGAGCGGGCTATTTACCGTGTTGTAGGTCAAGGTTGGGTTGATATAACTGGAATTAATGCCTGTAAGGGCGGAAGCCCCGGCAAGGGATTGGAAATCCAAAACTTCGAAAAGATCCGTGGAGGCCGTGCTGAACGCGGTGATGTCTGTTCGCGAATAGCCGTAGGTTAATCCCAGGCGGGCAAAAGAAAATTTTCGCAGAGGATAACTGGCGAAGACGGTGCCGCCGAGGGTGTTCTGGGTGTAGTCCTGTTCGATATTCGGGTTGATTTGAATTTTCTGGCCGAACAGGATGGATTCCTGCTGCGACTGGTTGAATTTGAAGCTTGTATAGGAGACTGTAAAACCGGTCGCAATCGGGCGGTCTAATAGATAAGGCTCGGTAAAACCAAAGAGGGCGCTTTTCTGAATATCGCCAACCTGCCCGGATAGCGTCAGCGTTTCGCCCAAACCGAGGAAGTTATTGGTCTGATAGCTGAGACCAATGAAGCTGCCGGCGAGCCCGCTTACGCCGCCGGTCAAGCTGATGGACTGTTTGCCCTTTTCTTTTAGCTTGAGCAAAATATCGACGGTGCCCTGCTTGGTATTGCGCTTGATGTCCGCGTTTTCAGGTTTGATTTTGTCGAAATAGTCCAACTGGTTGAGCCGAAGAATGCTGAGTTCCCAGGCGTGATTATTAAAAATATCTCCCTCGCTCAGCATGAGTTCGCGGCGAATGACCTTGTCTCGGGTGGTGGTGTTTCCGGAGAAATCGATGCGGCGGACGAAGTACTGCTTCTGTTCGTCAAAATCGAGCGTGAGGTTGATGATTTTGGTGTCGTCGTGGACATCCGGGAGCGGAACGGCAGTGAAATCGATATAACCATAAACGCCGTATAGCTTGTTGTAGTTTTCGATGGCTTTGCGAATCTTGCTGATGTCGAAGAGATCTCCCTGGTGCAGCGGGAAAACCGATTCCAAATATTCGCGCTTCAGCGAAAGGCCCTTCTCCGGATCGGCGCTGCGGATCACCAGCCGTCCCATGTGATATTGCTCGCCCTCTTCGATGGGAATGGTGAGGTTGGTGGCTTTGCCGCGCTGGTGACCGATGAGGGGAAGCGGCCCGAGGCCTTCGCGGTTTACATCGACGGTCGTCAGTATGGGATCCTTGACCACGACTTTGAAGTATCCATCGCTCTGATAAAGGTTGCGGATACCGGCTTCCAGGTCCTCGTTCAGCTTAGAGCGGTCGAAGGTCTTATGCATCACGGGCACATCGAAGAGCCACATGGGAACGGAGATGGGGCGGGAATTGTGCATGGATCTTATGATCTTGCGGTTGGAGAAGGCGTGGTTGCCCTGAAAGGTGATGGTTCCGACCTTTACCTTGGGGCCTTCGTCAACCGTGAAAACGAGCTTGACGGCGTTGGTGGAGGGAATCCTTTCGTAGGTCGGCTTGACCACCGCGAATTGATGGCCGTGCTCCGACTCGAGGTCCTTGATCGCCACTTCGGCTTTTTTGATTTTCGTGGGGTCGAACTGGCCCTCCACGGAGAGGCCTACTTTGCGATCCTTGAAGCGATCGAGGATGTCTGACTCCGTGATGGACTTGATGCCGTGGTACTCGATGCGTCGGATGATGGGGCGCTCAACCACATAAAAAATCACGATCTTGGCATTCGGGTTCGTGGGGCTATCCTGAACCTCGAGGCGAACGTCCTCGAAATATTGAGTGTTCCAAAGGGCCTGGAAGTCGCGTCGCAGCGCATCTTCGTTGTACGGATCGCCTGGCCGGCTGAAAATTCGCGCTTGCAGCGTCTCGGTGCGAATGCGGCGATTTCCCTGGAACTCGATGCGCTCGATGGCCGGCGCATTCTGCGGGGGGGCGGCAGGGGGAAGATTCACTTGCGGATTGGGAGCAACCGGATTCACCTGCGGTTCAGGAGTCGGAGGAGTCACTGGTGCGCCGGGATTGATTTGGGACCGCAGGGGCAGCGCAAGCGCGAACAGACAGAGCACCAGCGACAGCAACATCGAAATGTTAACGCCAGGAAGCAGGCAGAAATTTTTATGTGCGGCCGTGGCAAATGTCAAGGCCGCTCCCCCCAAGCCAAAATTGTTTGCTCTCCCGCCGGCCCCGCCAGGGACGGCTTGCGGGCGTAGGATTCGTTAGTGGGTAACCGGGGTTGCTTCGACGACCGGCCGGAAGCCCAGTGCGTCTCCGGAGACGTGGACTTCCAGGGTTGCGGGACGCTGCAGGCCTCCCTGAATCAACGCTTCCGATAGTGGATCTTCCACGTACCGCTGCAATGCCCGTCGCAACGGCCTCGCCCCGTAGCTGCGATCGCTGCAGGTCTTGTCGAGAATCCACTGACGCGCTTCCGGAGTCAAGACAATTTGCACTTGTCGATGAATGAGGGTGTCGTTGATCTGGCCAACGAGAAGGTCGATGATGCGCAAGAGATCGTCATCGCTGAGCGGATTGAAGAGAATGATCTCATCCAGACGATTCAGAAATTCGGGATTGAATACGCGCTTGACCTCACTCATCACCAGGTCGTCCATCGACTTGCCGGCGCCCTCTTCTCCGACAGACTGGAAGCCCAGGGCGGAGCGCTTCTGCAAATGGCGGGCGCCAAGGTTGGACGTCATGATCAAAATGGTATTGCGGAAATCGACGGTGTTGCCCAAGCCGTCGGTGAGCTGGCCGTCCTCAAACACCTGAAGCAAGATGTTGTAGACGTCGGGATGAGCTTTCTCAATTTCGTCCAGCAAGATGACGGAGTAGGGCGTGCGCCGCACGCGTTCGGTGAGCTGGCCCCCCTCTTCATAGCCCACATAGCCGGGAGGCGCGCCGATCAGCTTGGATACGGAATGCTTCTCCATGTATTCGGACATATCGAAACGAACCAGAGACTTCTCGGTGCCGAAGAGGAACTCGGCTAGGCGGCGAGCCACTTCGGTCTTGCCCACGCCGGTTGGGCCGAGGAACAGAAAACATCCGACCGGGCGTCCCGGCGCCTTGAGGCCGGCCCGGCTGCGGCGAATGGCGCGAGCCAGAGCGGTGATGGCCTTCTCCTGACTGATGACGCGCTTGTGCAGCTCTTGTTCGATGCGCAGCAATTTCTGCTGCTCGTCTTCCTTGATCGAGGTGACCGCCACGCCGGTCCAGCGGGAAACGACTTCCTCGATATCCTCGCGCGCCACGATACCGGTGGTCGAATCATCCAGCTTCAAACGCTCGCGCAACTGGCGCAAGTTATCTTTCTCTTTGCGTTCTTCTTCGGAATAAAAACGCGCTTTTTCAAACTCGTGGTTGGCAATGGCCGTTTCCATGCGATGGGTGATGAATTTCACGCGCTTTTGCATCTCGGCCACTTCGTCGGGAAGCGTAGCCTGGCGCAGTTTAACGCGCGCGCCCGCTTCGTCGATGAGGTCGATAGCTTTGTCCGGAAGGAAACGATCGGGAATGTAACGGCTGGAAAGATAGACGGCGTACTGGATGGCTTCGTCGGTGTAGCTGATGGCGTGGAATTTTTCGTAGCGCTCGCGGACACCTTGCAAAACGCGAATGGCTTCGTCTTCCGTGGGACTATTGACCTTCACGGCCTGGAAGCGGCGCTCCAGAGACCGGTCTTTTTCCACCGATTTGCGATATTCGCCGGGAGTGGTGGCGCCGATGCATTGAATTTCGCCGCGGCTCAAAGCAGGTTTCAGAATGTTTGCGGCATCGAGCGAGCCCTCGGCCGAACCCGCACCGACCAGCGTATGCAGCTCATCGATAAAGACGACGGCGTTCTGGCTTTCCATCAATTCTTTCATGATGGTCTTGAGGCGCTCTTCAAATTGCCCGCGGTACTTCGTTCCGGCAACGATCAAAGAAAGATCGAGCGAGAGAATGCGCTTATCGGCCAGGAAGGGAGGCACATCGCCATCGGCAATGCACTGCGCGAGCCCTTCCACGATCGCCGTCTTGCCCACACCGGGCTCTCCGATCAACACGGGATTATTCTTGGTGCGGCGGCAGAGAATCTGGATCACGCGCTCGACTTCTTTTTCGCGCCCGACGAGCGGATCGAGCTGCCCCTCGAGCGCCGCCTGCGTCAGATCGCGGCTAAACTCGGCGAGGAGCGACGTTTCCTTCGGCCGATTCACCTGGACTTTTTCTCCCGCGCTGCGCGCGAGCTCTTCGCGGAGGGAAGATAAACGCAGGCCGCGTTCCGCGAGTATCTCCGAGCCAAAACATTTTTCCTCGCGCAGAATCCCGAGCAGGAGATGTTCCGTGCCCACGTGCTTGTGGCCGAGCCGTTCCGCCTCCTCGGCAGCATAGTTGAGGATGCGCTTGCACTCCTGACTCAGGGGCACTTCCACCGAGGTCGAGATACGCTCGCGAATGGTAATGCGGGATTCGATCTCCTTGCGAATCGATTCGATGGAGCCATGGGTGCGCAGAAAGCGATTGGCCAGCGCCTTGTCTTCACGCATCAGACCGAGCAACAGGTGCTCGGTTTCAATGTACGGACTTCCGTATTGACTGGCCTCATAGCGCGCGAAAAAGATCACGCGACGGGCCTTTTCCGTATAGCGTTCAAACACGGCTCAGCTCTTTTCTCCCTCGGCTACCGGTAAAGGGGCCTGTTGGTAAGCCGCGTCTGGGCGGAGCACGCCATGCTCCAACCGCAGAACGCGCCCACAGCGCTTGGCCAGAACAGGATTATGCGTCGCCAGGATAGAAGCCAGCAGGTGTTTCTGATGCAAGCGCTCGATCAAATCCATAATTGCGACGGCATTGAATTCGTCGAGATCGCCGGTGGGTTCATCGGCGAGCAACACAGCCGGCTTGGTCACAAGCGCCCGCGCAATGGCCACGCGCTGTTGCTCCCCTCCCGACAAGTCTGCAGCTCTCTGCCGCGCCCGAGAAGCCAACCCGACCTCGACTAGCAATTCGTTTGCGTTTCGAAGCGCTTCGCCATAGCCGGCGTCACGCATGAGCAAGGGCATCGCCACATTCTCGGCTGCCGTGAAATCCGGCAACAGATGATGCCGTTGCCAAACGAATCCGATCCGCCGGTTTCTGAACTCTGCAAGCGAATCGCTTCGCCGCGCCGCCAGCGCTTTCGCGTTAAAGTATACTGTACCGCTCGTTGGAGTGTCCAGCGCAGCAAGCAAGTGCAGCAGCGTACTTTTTCCAGAACCAGAAGGCCCCACGATCGCGACCATCTCTCCTTGGCTCAGCGAGAGGTCGATTCCATCCAGGACGGTGATGGCACTTGCCCCGGCTCCATAGACTTTGCGAAGCGAGCGGGCTTCCAACCACACGCCGCCCGGAGTCAACCCCTCTGAGGCGCTCTCATCGGGAGCTACGGTTTCTTGCACCTCGTTCATTGTTCCCTCGCGGAGGGATCTCTACTCCGTTTGATGCCAAATTCCGCGTCCAGATTACTGTCCATATTGCTATCCGTGCGAGTAAGCCACACCCGGTGGCCGAATGCGTCTCAGTGCAAAATCTTTCCCTTTTTCTGCCCAAAACTGCCGTCGGCACCATTGGGTTACCACGGATGCCGGAGTCTCTCCTCACAAACCGTTGCATTCACGGTAATTGCCATGCGGCCGGAAACCTCGATCTGGTTTTTCCAGCCCTCGCAATCGACTCTTGGCATCCTCCAAACAGGTAAGGGAGCACGCGAGGCACCAAAGTTCGACCGTAATTCGGGACGGGAAGAATCTGTAAGAGCAGTCACTCATAGCGCAGCAATTCCACCGGATGAATGCGCGACGCCGACCGCGCCGGTACGAGTGTGGAAGCAACGCTGATCGCCAAGGCAGCGGCGGCGATCCATAATGCGTCACTTGGATTGGGCTGGAAAGGCACAAAGGGCACGGAATAAATCTGAGGATCGAGGGGAATCAGCCTGTAGGTACCTGCCGCCCAAGCCAGGGAATAACCGGCAATCAGGCCCAGCGCTGTTCCGAAACCGCCAACGGTCATCCCCAATAAAACAAAAATCCGGCGAATCTGCTGACGCCGAGCGCCCATGGCCATCAGGACGGCAATATCGCGGGCGCGGTCACTCACCGTCATCGCCAGGACCACGAGAATATTCAAGCCAGCAACAAAAGTGATCAATCCAATAAACAGCGCGGTAACCAATTTTTCCAGGCGCAGCGCACGAAAGAGCGCGCGATTTTCATCCATCCAAGTGGTTGCCACATAACCCGGCCCGGCCTCGCGGGTGAGCTGAGCTCCGAGTTCTTCAGCACCATCAACATCCGCGATGCGGAACTCGAGAACGCTGGCAACGTCTCCGACGCCGGCAAGGTTCTGCGCCGAGCGCAGGGTGACAAACCCCCAGTTCGCGTCGTAGTCATAGAAGCCCGAATCAAAGATGCCGCTGATGCGGAACCGCTGCGAACGAGGAATCATTCCGAACGGGGTCATATGACCGGCCGGGCTGGTCAGCAGGACGTAGTCATTTGGCCGCAATTTCAAATCGTCGGCAAGCATCTTTCCCACGACGATGGAACCGAAGCCACTGGGGTCCGGAGCAAGGTCTGCCGTGCCGGCAACAATCCTTTGCAGCGCCTCATTGCGTTTTTGTTCAAGTGCGGGATCGACGCCCTTTACGACGACACCGTGTGCGCGTCCACCCGAGGATAAGAGCACGGTGATGTAGATGGCCGGCGCTACCGCCTTAACGCCAGGAACGTGGCTCAGGCGCTCGGCGAGCTCCGTGTAGTTGCTGAGGGCCTCCGAGCCGGGACGGGAAATACTCACGTGGGCGGTCACGCCGAGCAAGCGATCCTGCAGAGTGGTGCGAAATCCACTATTCATGGCCAGCGCGATCACCAGGGTGGCCACGCCTGCAGCGACGCCTACAACGGCCAGCAAGGTGACTAGGCGAAGCACGGCCGGCCTGTTTGGCGATCTCAGATATCGCCTCGCCACGAGCCAGGCAAATCTCATTGGTTGGAATCCGCCTGCGGGCGTAAGAGCGGGAAAAGAATGACTTCGCGGATGGAATGCGAATCGGTGAAGAGCATGGTCAGCCGGTCGATGCCAATGCCCATTCCGGCTGCGGGCGGCAAACCGTAAGAAAGCGCGCGGATGTAGTCGAGATCGACTTCGCGCGGCACTTCCTCACCGCCGCGCGCAACCTGTTCGCGAAAGCGACGTTCCTGCTCCTCCGGATCGTTGAGCTCGGAAAAGGCGTTGCCCAGCTCCATCCCAGCCACGAAAACCTCGAATCGTTCGACGAGGGACGGGTCGTCGGGACGGCATTTTGCCAAGGGGGAGATGTCGGTAGGGAAATCGTAAAGCAAAGTTGGCTGAATCAGTTTGGGCTCAGCCAGCGTTTCAAAAAGCAGGCCGGTGATTTCGCCATCTGACATGGAGCTGACGTCCAGCAGCGGACCGGGAGGCGCGGCCGACGGCAGCGGCGCCTGCCGCCGCAGCCACTCGTTGTAACGCGCAGCAATGGCGCGGGGTCCGCCAGGAGCGGCCAGATCCGCGGACGAAGGCGACGGTCCGGCGTCCGCGGGCCAGTGAAGCACGATTGCTTCGCGCATGGAAAGCCGCTGCCAGCGGCTGAAGTCGAGTTTATGCTCACCAAAAGTCACCTGCGTCGAGCCGCAGATTTTTTGCGCGAGGGAGGCGAAGAGCTCCTCGGTAAGGGCCATGAGATCGCGGTAGTCGCTATAGGCCTGATAGAACTCCAGCATGGTGAACTCGGGATTGTGTTCGCTGGAAACGCCTTCATTACGAAAATTGCGATTGATCTCGTAGACGCGATCGAGTCCGCCCACGAGCAAGCGCTTCAGATACAACTCCGGGGCGATGCGCAGATAGAGATCGAGATCGAAGGTGTTGTGGTGCGTGATGAAAGGGCGTGCCGCGGCCCCGCCGGCGATGGTCTGCATCATCGGCGTTTCCACTTCGATGTAGCCGCGCGCATCGAAGAAGGCGCGCAGGCCGCGCAGAATCTCGGCGCGCCGGAGAAATGTCTCCCGGACGCGGGAGTTAACGATGAGGTCGACGTAACGTTGCCGGTGCCGGAGCTCGACATCCGCCAAACCATGCCACTTTTCCGGCAGCGGAAGCAAAGCCTTGGAGAGTAACTTCAGCGTACCGACCCAGACGGTCAATTCATTCGTTTTTGTCCGGAACAAATGACCGGAAATGCCGACGATGTCGCCCATATCCAGCAATTGAAAGAGACGGAAGGTTCGCTCACCGACCGCATCGAGCTTTACGTAAAGCTGGAGGCGGGCGCCATCTCCCTGAATATGCGCGAACCCTGCTTTCCCATGGTGCCGCAGCGTCAAAATGCGGCCGGCCGTACGCACATTGACGCGATCAGTTTCGAAGCTTGCGGCGCCGCTCCGGGCGTGGGCCGCTACGATCTGAGCCGGTGTCGCCGTCTGGTCGAACTTATGGGGATAGGGATCATCGCCGAGCGCTTTGAGTTCGGCGAGCTTTTTCTGGCGCTGGAGGTACTGGTCGAGCGGCTCGAAAGGCAAGGAGGCTTTCCGTTTGTACTTCTCCCGCAGTATACCGATGCGTTTCTCGGAGCGTCAAGAAAACGCTTGTGTTAAGGAGCCTGTGATATTATCGCAGTCCCGCAGGAGGTGCGGCTTGGAGGATGCAGTAGCCAATCGCGGGCTTCGCCGCACGGCCAGCGTGCAGGAAGACTGGGTCGCCTGGTTACCGGAAGAGAAGGACCGTCTTTTTGACGCCACTCTGAGCGAACTGGAAATTTCTTACGGAATCCTGAGCGTTACGCTAAACGACGCCTTCAACTTATGCCGGCAGGGCAAGCTTGCGCCCGCACGGGAACAGGCTCGCATGTTCGCCGAACTATTCGACCGTCTGGCGGGCCGGCTGAGGGGGACTTTGCGTTCGCTTTATGAACACAGCCGGCAGTTCGGCACCTTCCCCAATACGGCGCCGTTGCGCCCCCGCTTCTTCCGAAGCGAACGCGCCCAGCAGGTTGCGCGAGCCAATAATCTGCTGGCGCTTATCCGCTTTCGGGCGCGCACGCGTTTCTTCCGCAAGCTAGGCGCTCTGGAAGAAATTGTCGCCGGGCTGCAGCGAGAAGCACGTGAAACGGCCCGGGACATCGCCGAAGGGATAGCTGTATCGTGGCGGAAGCAGTGGACACGCTTGGAGGTTCTTGACTACGACCTGAACACCAGCCTTCGCGAGACGACCATCGTGTTGAAGTCGTTTTTTTGCGTACTGCCCATCGAGGAGTTGTCGGCGTTTCGCCAGACGGTAGTTTCGCTCACACCCAAGCCATCACTGAACCAGAATCGGCGCTCTGCGCAGATTATCGCCAAAGTGGAACCGGCCTGCCGCAAGACGGCAGCCCAAGCGACGCCGGAACGACCTGCTCTTCCCCAGACTCCGCGCAGGAGCCGAGAACATCCGACCCTGATGGATAATAAGTAGTGTGAGTAGACAACCTTGTGGAGCAGGGATGGCATCCGATAGTAGCTGATGCGTCCCGACGGGACCGGTGGCCCGAACGAGACCAACTGAAGTTCGCGAGTTAGGCGAAGCGGAGGCCATCCGAAGGGCACAGCAGGGCGACGCCGAGGCTTTTGAACGCATCTATAGGTTGCATAATCGGCGCGTTTACGCGCTCTGCCTGAGGATGGTGGGAAACACGGCGGAAGCAGAAGACCTTACGCAGGAAGCTTTTTTGCAGCTTTTTCGTAAGATCGGGACCTTCCGGGGTGAGTCGGCGTTTTCCACTTGGCTGCATCGCTTGGCTGTGAACGTGGTGTTGATGCGTCTTCGCAAGAAGACCCTTGCGGAGACCTCTCTCGAAGAGGCGACCGAGCCGGACGAGGACGCCGGCGGACCGCGCAAAGATATCGGAGGACCTGATCTGCGGCTCTCGGGGTCTGTGGATCGGGTAAATCTTGAACGTGCTGTAGAGCAACTTCCACCAGGTTACCGCTCTGTTTTCGTGCTCCACGACGTTCAGGGCTACGAACATAATGAGATTGCCTCGATCATGAACTGCTCGATCGGCAATTCAAAATCGCAACTGCATAAGGCGCGCATGCGATTGCGAGAGCTATTGCAGGAGTTTGAACGTAATCGCGCGCGAGAAGAGCGCCAAGCCGCCAAGGGCGGTTCGGGAGGCGGTCGTTAAGAGGTGAATCAAGTAGCAAGCCAAACAGGTCGCGACGCGGAAGGATAAACCCCATGAGCCCGATCCAATGCGCGCAATTCGAACGGATGCTGGAAGAGCAGCCGGACGATCCGCTATCCGCCGGGGCCGCCGAGCATATGAAGGGCTGCGTCGATTGCCGCGTGCTGTGGAGCGATATCGAGGCTATTCACACTGCGGGAATGGAGTGGGGCAGCGAAGAGGTCGAGCCGCCGGAATACCTATGGACCTCCTTGCGGCGACAACTGGAATCGGAAGGATTGATACGAGAAAGGCCGGCACAGCGGGGCTGGGTCGCAACTTGGTTTGGGGCGGCGCCTCGGTGGACTCTGGCCGGAGCCTCTGTTTCCTTGCTGCTCATAGCGGCGATGCTGGCGGGCTATCGGATGAGTGATTTCAAGACAAGTGCCGCGCTGCCGGCGCGTTTGAGCATTTCCGCCGGGCGGCCGAAGTTAGTGGCAGCGGATCTGGGGAAAACGCTTGACGGCGACTTGAAGCGAGTATTTGATTCGCTGCCCGAAGGCAATCCATTGCTGGCGAGCTCGTTGCGCGAGAACCTTGGTATCGTTGATAATCTCATCGCTGTGTGTGAAGAATCGGTTCGCCAGCAACCCGACGACCCGATGGCCCGTGATTATCTTTATGGGGCTTATGAACAAAAGGCCGTCTTACTAGCGACGGCAACGGACCGCAGCGCCTTGGAGGGCCAATGAAAGGCCGGGTAGGTTCAGCAGTGCGCTTTCGGATTGCCGGTACGGTTGGGCTCGCGCTGTTTCTCGCAATCTCGGCCGACGCACAAACGCGGCGTTTCGAGCGACACTTTACCGTTCAAGGCAAGCCGGTCGTCACCGTGCAAAATGCCACAGGGCGAATCCAGGTAAGAGCCTGGGACAAGCAAGAGGTCATGATCGTGGGGCAGCGCGGGAGCACAAACGTCGAGGTCGATACGGAGCAGGTTGGCAATCGCATTGAGATCGCCACCCGGGTGACTTCCGGCAGCGCCAATTCCGATGCGCTCCGCGCGGACTACGATATCAGCGTGCCTGTGGAATCGGAACTTCAGGTTCGCAGCGATTCCGGAAACGTGACCGTCGACAGTGTGCACGGGGATATGTCTTTCGATACGGTCGCTGCGGATCTCGCGCTCCAGGACGTGGAGGGCTATCTGGTCGTCAAGAGCATCGGTGGATCGACGATCTGCACACGTTGCGCGGGCCGGCTCGATGGAACTTCCATCAGCGGTAATTTCCAGCTTCTACAGCCGACCATGGACAACGTGCGCGTACAAACCTCCTCCGGAAATATCCTGTTCGACGGCAGTTTCATGAATCGCGGCATCTACGTGCTGAAGAACTACAGCGGCACGATCGAAGTGCGGTTTTCCAGCAGCGATTCGTTTGACGTCAGAGCTACGTCTCTTTATGGAAATGTCATCAATCAGGCGCCGGTAGTTCCGGACCGCCACAATATGCCCGCGCCGCGTAGCGGTCTGGCGAAGAGCCTTTTCGGCACAATGAACGACGGGCGGGCCAAAGTGGAGCTTTCCTCCTTTAACGGCACGATCAAAATCTCCAAGCGAGAATAAGACGCCGCGCCGGTGTTGCCAGCCTCCTCTCCACAATCCAATCCGGGCGCAGGACGCCGGTCTGATCAGCGTCTGGTCTGCCTGGCGGGATTCATGGGTTCGGGCAAGACCACAGTGGGAGTTTCCCTGGCGCGCCAACTTGGGTGGCGCTTCGAGGATCTCGACACGCGCATCGAAGATTCCGCCGGTTTTAGTATCTCCGCTATTTTCGAACGGCGCGGAGAAGCAGCTTTCCGCGAGATCGAGCGAGAGCAGTTGGAGAAAGCTCTGGGCCGGGTGGCCGAGTCAGGAGAACCCATCGTGCTCGCGTTGGGCGGAGGCACGTACGCGCAACCCGGGATCATGGAGAGACTCCGGGGCTTCGGCGCGGTGGTTATCTGGCTGGATTGCCCGGCGAACCTGCTGCTCGCACGCTGCGCCACGATGAACAATCGCCCTCTCTTCCGCGATGAGGCCAGCTTCCGAACTCTGCTGGCGGCGCGCTTGCCCTTTTATGAGCAGGCGGATTACCGTGTCGCAGGCGACGATGATCCGGCCAGCGTCGTCGCGCGAATTCTAGCCTTGCCTGCTTTTGCCAAACGCCTGACGAACCTAGGTGAAGAACTCTCCGCACGACGGGTGAAACCATGAAAGCTCGCTTTCTGCTGTGGTGCCTGCCGTTAGGGGTAATGACTTTGCTCTTGAGTGCCGCAGCAAACCAGGTGCTCCCTTCTCCTCGGCCGGCAGCGGATTCCCGCTTCACGCCAGATAAGGGAAGATTCCGCATTCTCCAACAGGACAATGAGGCCGGCACCGAGGAATTCAGTTTCCAGCCCTCCGGAAATGCCTGGGTTCTGGAGGATCAGACGGTCCTTCGCGTTCCCGGCAGTGTGGAGATGCGCACTTCAGGCCAACTGCGGATTTCCGCAGAGGGCGTGCCGCAGCATTACGCCTGGAGCGCGCAAGCCGCCAAAAAAGCCTCGGGCACGGTAGAATTCGATAACGGCACGGCAAAAACGTCAGCCAATGTTTCCGGGGCCAAACAGGCCGTACAACGGGATTTCAAATTCACTTCACCCCGAATCGCCGTGCTTGATAACAATCTCTACGAGCAATACGCGATTCTGGGACGAATCTACGATTGGAACGCCAAGGGAGCCCAGAGCTTTCCTGTCCTGATCCCGCAAGACGCAACTCCGGGGAGCATCGATGTGGAGTCACTCGGCGCGAAGAGCGTCGATGGCGCAAATCTGGAAGTCTTGCGCGTGCATTCAACTGATCTTGAAATCGAACTCTATTTTGACGCGAAATTCCACCTCATTCGGCTGGAGGTTCCGGCGGCGAAGGTAGTCATCATCCGGCAGTAGCAAACTTTCCGGGCGCAGTCAAAAAGAAGTCAAAAATAAAAAGGGCCGCAGAAAGCGGCCCTGTGCCGTCTCGGAGAATTAAAGAGGAATGCTGTGGGCCGCGCCCCGTGATGGTCCTCTGCGTGGCTCAATGTTAACGGATATTTCGCTTCCCCTGCGAAGCACGCTGAGCATCACGGTCTTGGCTTCGCGCTTCAGGCGCAGTTGTTCGCGCAATTCGGCCGCGATAAGGATCAAGTGGAATTTCCTTGCAACTAATTTCGCCATGATGAATCAGACCTCCGTCCTTATTGGACGTGCCCAAGGGTGTCACGTAAGCAAGCGAGGTATCGCAAGATTCATGGATGCAAACGGAAGGCGAGCGTGACGCTCGTAATTACATTCATAGGACGTCCATTGACGACCGCCGGCACATAACGCCACTGTTCCACGGCGTGAATGGCGGCGCGAGCGAGGACCGGCGGGCCCGAAACAGGCGCCACGTCGCGTATCGTTCCATCCCGGCCGACAAAGATACGCAGGGTGACATCGCCCTCAATGCCGGCCAAGCGGGCCACGTCGGGATATTCCGGCGCAATTGACTTAACCAGGCGCTTCTGCTGGTCCACGGCGTCGACCCGAATGGCTCCCCAGAGGAAAATATCAAAGAAGCGCCCGAATTCGCCCATATCGGCCGAGTCGCTCATGGCAGGCATCCCGTCCCCAGAACGGCGACCCACGCCAGCCGGGAACGTCTCTCTCTCGCCGGCGGGAAACCGGGACGCAACCGCCGCCCCTCGGGATGCATTGCCAATTTCGACTCGTCCGCCAGCCGTATCCGCCCATACGCCGCCATCAACTTTCCCGGTGATGATATCGCCGCCACCACTGGTGAAATGCGCTGCTCCGAAAACGTGACCAACACGAATGTCGCCACCTCCGGTGCGCAGCACCGCCGGCCCATACACATCGCGTGCAGAGATTTGGCCCCCTGCTGTTGCGGCGCGGAGTCCGCCGGCAACATCGCCGACGGAAATATCGCCGGCCGCTGTTTCCAGTTGGGCTTCGAATGCTGCGCCCGCAAGGCGTCTGGATGCGGCGTCACTGGTTCCCACACGACCCGCCCGGATGTTCCCGCCTCCGGTGGCAAACGCAATCGCACCATCTATCTCCTGAGTGACGAGATTGCCGGACTGAACGGCGACATCGAGATTGTAACGGCGCGGTACGTGAATTTCGTAAGTCACACTGACGCGGCAATCGTTTTCCGCTCCGCCGCGATTGGTGAGCACAACGCCGCGTGGCGTGTCATGGGCGGTAAGTGAAAAATCCCGGAGCAGCGCATCCGCATCGGCCCCGGCCATCTTTAGATCCAGACGCAGGCTATAGCTCACCTGATTCGCAGCGTCCGTAAAGATCTCTACGTTGGCGCAAATCGCTTTGACCGTGAGTTGAAGGTTCTCGCGCGTGGGGATCACATGCCCGGGCTGCGGCATCCCGAAAGCAATTGTGGAACTAGTGCCGTTCCAACTTGATCCGGCGAGAGGTTCGGCCCAAAGAGCCTGCGATTGGCTGTGGGGTGGCCTAGTAGAGAATTTGGTGGAAATAGTTGGAACGGCACTAGGTGCAAATAAAAGCCAAAGCGGCAAAGCCAGAATCGCCATGAGAATTGCAGCCCAGCGCGTGTGGATCGCGGGGCGGAATCTCACGTGTTTGACGAATCTCAAGGATGGCGCCCCTCTCCCGAAACTGAGTCTTCGTCCATGGACGCGAGCTGTCCCAGCGCATCGGCGCTGCGGGAACGAATATAACGATTAGAATCGTTGCGCATGCGGTCGCGCAAAATGCTCACAGCACGATTATCCAGCGAGACACTGGGGAATTCGTGGCTTCTCATTCGCTCCAGAAGCGTATTCAAAGCCTGAATGCGCACGCCGGAATTATCGTCATCCGAGAGGGCCTCAAGAATGGCGCTCTGCACGTCCGGCGCTGAACCGACGCCGCGAAGAGCTTCAATGGCCCTCAAGCGCACGGCCGGATTCGGATCATGGCGGAGGGCTTCGCTCATCGCTTCCCGCACTTGTGGATCATCGGCCTTAGGCCGCAGCGCGTCGATGGAATCGAGCCGCACGCCGTCATCAAATTGCCCGCTGTGTCCGATCACGTAGGTCAGCACACGCCGAATCTCGGCGTCATCGGGCGTTCCTTGGAGGACGCGCGGCTGCGGCGAACGCACTTGCAGTTCCACTTTAGGATTGGTTGAACCGCTTTGTGGTTCGAGGCGAATGCTATCCCGACCGATGGTCTCAAGTTCCTGCTCCGTTAGGGGCGCGGGTGCAGAGACAGTGATCACCGGATTTCCCGGAACTGGCAAAGCGATCTGACGATACCATTCGCGAGCTGCCGTGCCCGCAAGCGCGCCGACAAGCAGCAGTGCGGCTGCGCTCCATCCGGGATGAAAAACAAATGTGCGGCGAAACGCGCCCACCCACCGCCAGGGAGTCACAAGCGCGCGCCAAGTCCGCTTAGATTGTGCTGTGGCATCGTCCAATGCCTCGAAGAGCTCACTGCGACAACGCGCCAGCAGCAGTTCGGAGCGATCGAGCGTATCGGCAGGCTGCACACGCGCGGCAAGCGCCTTATGCAAACTAATTTCGCGCGAAAGGACAGCCGCGCAGGTCGCACACCGCCGCGCATGCGCCTCAACTGCGGCGCGCTGTTCCTCGATAAGTTCACCGGCCGCGTAGAGGATCGCGCGATCCTCGAAATTCGAGCAATGGAGCGCTTCGACCATGAGTTACCTCAATCCCTCGAGCCGGGTCCGCAGTTTGTGCGTGGCGCGGAAGAGCGAATTTTTCACGGTTTCTTCGGTGGTGCCGAGCGCTTCGCCGATGGCGCGCAGTTTCATTCCCTGGTAGTGCCGCATCTCAAAAACCATTCGCTCGCGCGGCGAGAGCGCTTGGAGCGCAGCCTCAACTTGGCGCCCAATTTCGTGGCCCAAGACCTGGCGCTCAGGATCTGAATGCGTCCCGGTCTCTTGCTGGTGATCAAAGAAATCGGCGTCGCGGCGCTCCCCAGAGGAGACCGTGCGCAGAAGGGGCGGCTGTTCTTCCGGGTGACTGCGGCGGCGGCGCAGATGATCGAGGCAAATATTCGTAACGATTCGATAGATCCAGGTGTAGAAGGCGCATTCGAAGCGGAAGCGGCGCAAATTGCGATAGATCTTCAGGAAGGCCTCTTGATAGACGTCTCGAGCATCTTCCGCGCTGCCTAGCACGTTGAGCGCGAGGCGCAAGACCTGCCGGTCATAGCGCTGCACCAGGAGCTCGAAAGCCGAGCGGTCACCGGCTTGGGCGCGCTCAATAAGTACCCGGTCGTCCGCGGCCGAAAGGACCGAAGAGCCGGGCGGGGCAACTGCAGTCGTCCCGGAACTCGGCAATGCCTCAACTGGCGGCGCGCCCGCTAGGACGTCGGACATAGGCAGAAACCGACAATTCGATCTTTCGAGATTAGGCGGCTCATTGGCAGATCCCAGGCGCCACCATAAATTTTATTTTAGGCCGTCAGTAACTTAGACGCAGGAACGAGCGAAAACGTAAGCATGGGTTTCTTATTGAATTCAGGGCATTTATTTTCGATGAGCGCAAAATGAGGCCGAGCACTGTGGTATAACGCGGAGACGTGAGACGCGACCGTGCCTTTTCCCCAGGTAAGGACGGACCCGCGCGCCGGTCGCGGAAGCTCACCCTTCTGCCCCTCATCGCCGCCACTTACTTCATGGTAGCAGGCGGGCCTTATGGTCTCGAGGATTTGATCGGGAAGGCCGGGTATCGTGCCACACTCATCATTCTCCTGCTGACTCCCGTGCTGTGGAGCATACCCACGGCGCTGATGGTCAGCGAACTCGCCACGGCGTTACCTTGTGAAGGCGGCTTTTACGTTTGGGTGCGGCGGGGCTTGGGGCCCTTCTGGGGCTTTCAAGAATCGTGGCTTACCCTCACAGGCAGCGTTTTTGAGATGGCCCTCTATCCGACTCTTTTCGTCGCGTATCTAAGCCGTTTCGCGCCACAATTCACCGCGGGCTATCGGGCCGTTGGTCTGGAACTGGCCCTTATCGCCTTGTGCGCCGGCTGGAACATCCTGGGTGCGCGGGCCGTGGGCGAAGGGTCGATATGGCTGAACGCGTTACTGTTTTCTCCTTTTCTGGCCATCATTTTTATCGCTGCGACACATAAGCCCGGGGCCGCGCCGTTGGCTCCGATCCAGCATTTGGATCTGGAGGGCGGCATCGTCATCGCCATGTGGAACTACATGGGCTGGGATAATCTTTCCACGATTGCAGATGAGGTGGAGCGGCCGCAAACCACATACCCGCTGGCCATGTTTGGTTCCGTCACTTTAGTGATTGCCAGTTATTTGTTGCCGGTGATGGCTGTGGCGGCGGCGCGGCTCGATCCGAGTTTATGGACCACCGGCAGCTGGGTGGATGCAGGGCAGGCGCTCGGCGGTTCGACTTTGGCGCTGGCCGTCGCGGTGGCCGGGATGATCGGGGCTTTGGGAACGTTCGCAAGTTTGATGCTGTCGTTTACGAGACTGCCGGCAGTCATGGCAGGCGACGGGTACCTTCCGCGAACTTTTACGCGCCATCACCCGAAGACCGGCGCTCCTTGGGTGGCCATCCTCGTGTGCGCGGTGGCCTGGGCGGCCTGCTTGCCGCTGGGATTTTTTCGGCTCCTCATCATTGACGTTTTGTTGACGGGCTTGAGCATTCTTTTGGAATTCGCCGCTCTTATTGCCTTACGGATTCGCGAACCGAATCTGCCGCGGCCCTATCGGGTTCCGGGAGGGATTTTGGCAACCATTGCCATCAGCGCGCCGCCCAGCGCGTTGCTTGTTCTCAGCCTGGTTCGGAACCAAAGCGAGCGGGTGGGAACAACAAATGGAATGATGATCGGAATGGGAGTCATTCTCCTGGGCGTTTTGCTCTATTTTGCGAGCCCGGGATCGCGCCGGAGAAATGAGAACCGGTGAAGGTCGAGACTGCTAGTGCCGTTCCAACTAGATTGGCCAAACGCGCAAACGAACGTTTCCGAGAGATCGCCGTAATCAAGAGCCGAACGAATCGATTCATCTGGCCGGCTGCCGTTGAGGGGACGAAAAGTCGATTCGTTCGGTTCAAGACGAAAGACGATTTGCTCAAACAAGTTGGAACGGCGCTAGCCGCGGTGAGCGTCCGAACCGCGCACCAGCCGGATGAGGCCGTACAAGGCCACGCAAATCAGGAAATCTATAGCCAAACCCAAATCGACTTGAAACATGCGATGACGCAAGGGAGCTGGCAACTGCGGCTCGATAGCGAGATAGATGATATTCCCGCCGAGCACGGCCAGCAGATACTCGGCCCAGCGGCGCGCCGTGGAGATCCTGCCTGACATTTCCGAATTTGTCTCTTCCCGGCCGCGCACGCCCGAGCCTTCCTATACCGGCACGACGAATTTATTCGCAGGCTCCTGGCGGTGTGCCGCGCCACGCCACCAAGCCAGCGGCAGAAGAAGCAGAATTGCGACCGCAGCGATCAATAGCGCGCCGTTCGTCCGATAATACGTGTTGGGCTGTCGAATCAGTCCGCCGATTGCAGGAGACAATGACAACAGCAGCGCCAGCAGGAAGTATGCCAGGAAGTTGAATCGCACCAGATAGCTCGCCCCCCACCAGATTACTGCTAATTCCGTAAAACCTAGGACAGCACTCTGAACAAATTCGCCCGCACTGCCCCATCGCGGCACGGAAAAAATGGCCAGAGCTGCGAGCAGAACCAGCTGAATCCACCACCAGCGAACATACCGTGCGGCGATTCCCAACACCAGGGCGACGATGCCAACCGTTAAGAAGCTGTACGTTACCGCACTGGTGAGCGCGTTGACAGCGGGCCAGTTCGTGTCCAGAGCCCCGGGGACACTTGCGGGGAAAGCATAGCGCGCGACCGGCCAAATCGCGCCGGCGAGATCCCGCAGGCGATATAGTCCGGCGAAAACAGCCCAGCCGGACAGCATCACCAGAATCGCGTCTCGGTAGTAAGGTCCGGAAAGGCTATGCGAGAGGGGCAGGCGATCAGTACCGTAGCCACGCACCAAAAAAAACAAACCCAACCCTAAAAGGAGTATGGTCGCCGAATAGAAAAGCGCTGCGCTCAAGGCCTGGCCGATCAGCAACGATCCAACAAACGCCGCAAAGGGCTGCTCGGTTCGATACATGAGGAGATACTGCGGTTCGAGCGTGGCGAACCGGAGCAGCGAAGCTGCCAACACCGCCAGCGACCACAGGGAAATTCGCCGCCACGGGACCGCCGCGATCTGGGGACTCTTTAGATTTCGGAGAAAGATAATCAGCACAGCGAGCCCGAAGCCGCCAACGAGCGACAGCAATATGACCGTTTGTGCGGTATTCGCGAGAGTGGTCTCATTCTGCTTGCGCACCCAATCTTCGGGAAGATGAATGAAAATGCGATAGCCTGAAACTTCATCTCCCTGTACAACAAGCGAAAGGCGTACCTGTGCTGCTTCGGCCCCGGGCGGAGAGGCGTTCAAAGCCCGTATTTCTTCCCAAACGAAGCTATGGTCGGTGCGCGACGGCAGCTTCTTGGATTGTGCCTCCACGAGTCTCCATCCGCTGAGATCGATTCCCTTTGAATCACGCAAAAAGGCCTCGGCGCGGGCTTGCGCTTCTTCCTTCGTCAAATTGGCTCCGGGCGCCGCTTCAGCCAGCGTGTGGTGGACGGAATGCAGCGTTCCATCGGGCCGGAGCACGATGAAATATTCTTCTTTCTGGGAATCTCGGAAGTAGCGCGCGGTCCAGAAGGCCGAAGGCACTTCATCGCGGTACACTCGGTTGGCAGCTTCCACACCGATATTTCGACGAAGGTATTCGTTTACCAACGGATCGAATGTGTACTGTATCGTGACCACGCGGTGGTAGGAGCCGGGATTCTCACGAAGCTGCCGAAGCACATTATCGGCCCTCGCGGTGGCTTCGCGGCTATCTAAGGGGAATCGAACGAAACTGCCGATGCGCTGCGGCTTGATCATCCAGAGGGATACAAATCCGAGCACGCCTGCGGCAGCCAGCACCACCAACGCGCGCCTAGCCAGCGGCTGATAACGGGCAGGGGGCTGGGCGGCCCCGCTCGGTTCTTCAGCTATCGTGGCTGTTTCGACTAATGGCCGGGCCCCGTTCAGCAAATCCGCTTCATCAGCGAACGCTCCGCGCCTGAGATAAAGAAGACCGGCCACGACGACTGGGATGGCCGCGGCGAAACCAACCAGGGCTCCCGAGATGCGCGTATAGGGATCCCCGGAACGTATCAGCGAAAGGCTCGTCAAAAACGCATCTACGGTGTAGTGCCATGTCAGCGTTGCCAGTATTCCCCAGCGCAGCATGACCCATCCTGCAACGATGCCGATTGCTCCGACCTCAATGCCTCGGATATAAGGCGGCTCTTGCGGGTAATTCGAGTGCAAAAAGCCCCAGGCGAAGGCCGGGAGCACGATGGCCAAAATTTTCGATCGTGTCACGCGCATGAGAAAGCGAATCGAAAACATGCGGAACAAAAACTCTTCGCTGGCCGCCGCGTAGATGCCGATGGTCAGGGGATAAATCCAGGGCAGAGCGGTGCTGAGAGTATCGGAATATTGCAAATCTTGCGGCGCCCAGACGCCGAACCGCCGCCCGACGACGTAAAAGGCGACGACGAATCCAATATGCGCGGCGGCCAGGCACAGGCCGACAAAACCCGAACAGAAAAATTGACGCGTGCGAAAGCCGGCGAAGGTGAATGCGCTGCCCAGGCGCAACTGCTTTGGTTGACCCGCTCGATAAAGCGGCTCGCCCGGCGCCGCAGCGATGACCACGAGCAACGCCAGTGAAAAGCTCCCCGCGAGCGCCTTAGCGATTTCAGTGGCGACAAAACTGGCATAAGAGTCGTTGGTATCATAGCCGGCTCGAAGGAGCGGCCACTCGTTTAACTGCATTGCGAAGTACAGAACGGTGATGAAAAGCCCCAGAGCCAGCACCCATTTCCATTGAACCAAACCGCGGCGGCCCAGCATGATCAGCACCGAAAGCGCTGCGCCGAGCAGAATGGCGTAAGGAATCAATGCCATCGTTTCGATGAAATTATTCGACGAGCGCAGCCGCGCATAGGTCCTCTGCCAAGCCTCCGGAACTTTCAAGAATTCCAGATAACCGCCAGCTCCATCACCTTCGATTGTGACCTGCAATCGATAGGGCGCGTCCTTGACGCGGAAGCCTGAGCGTTCCCACGCGAAAGTCCAGTCGCTGCGGTTAGTTCTTGCGATGGAGTTGGCTTCTTCGGGCAAAAGGGCGTAGAGCGCAAGATCCGTGTGCAGCGTTTGAGTAAGGAACTGCTCGGCGCGACTCAAAGCATCTGCGCGGCTCAAACGGGCGCCTGGCGCCGCCTCCTCGAGAATGTGTTCATAACCGACGATGCGGCCCTTGGGATCGACGCGCACGCGAAACTCTTCTTTTTGTCGCGGGCGGAAGAAGCGCGCTTCCCAATACCAGACGGTGACCTGTGAAGACATGAGGCGATTGGCTTGCTCCAGCCCAACCTCACGTTCCAGATAGGTCTTGGTATCGTCATCAACGTCAAACACGACGGCGGACTGGTAACCTTGAAGCGAGAGGCCCTGTCCCGCGGCGAATGTTTGTGCGCGCTCGAGCGCGGCGCCTGGCGTCACTTTGAAGTCGACGGCGGCTTCGGGAAAAGCGCGGAAGAAATAGCGGTAGGCGACGAACGCGCCAACGAGCGCGGCTAGCAGCCAGAGCAGGAGAACCCGCACGTCACGCCGGCTCAGAACATTTAACGGGAGCTCTTGGGTTGTCTGCGTGGACGACAAAATATCTCCGGGCAGCGGATGCCGCAGTACGATAATGCGCTCGCAGCCAATCTATGTATACCGCGATGCGAACGCAAGCGCGGGCGCTTTTTGGGTGCAGTGGTATATATAAGGCTCGATGACCGTAACTTCCGCCACCGAAGTGAAATATCTCAAGGGCGTCGGCCCGCAGCGTGCGGCCCTATTCGCTTCTCGGGGCATTTATACGGCCGCCGATTTGCTGCTTTACTTGCCCTTTCGTTACGAGGATCGCATTCGCTTCAACCGGATTGAGGAGATCGCTCCGGGCGGTACTTACACGATTCATGGCACCGTCGCCGATGAAGGCATTGCGCGCTTTAGCCGCGGCAGGGGAGCTATCTTTCACCTGGCCATTCGGGATTCGACCGGGACTTTAGCTTGCAAATTTTTCCACGGCGGCTATCTGCAAGGGCGCTTCCGCATCGGCCAGGCAATGGTCGTGCACGGCAAAGCGGATCTCGATCCGCGCCGTCCGGGCCGAATTGAAATGATCAATCCGCAGTGCGAGCTACTTGGCGCAGATGCTGCGGATTCCACCGAGATGGGCCGGATCGTGCCGATCTATGAAGCGATTGAAAAGATCAGCTCGCGTGTACTGCGGCGGATTATCTACGGCGCCCTGCAGAATCTTTCCGCAGCGCCGCTCGACGCTTTGCCCGCCTCGCTGCTCGCACGATATGATTTTCCTGCCCGCGGCGACGCCCTTCGCTTCGTTCATTTTCCTCCCTCCGATGTGCCCCTGGAGCTTCTCAACCAATTTCGCTCTCCGGCACACCGCCGCCTGATTTTCGAGGAGCTTTTCCTTTATCAACTGAGCCTCGCGTTGCGCAGGAAAGAAGTGGAGCGACATCCGGGCATTTCCTTTCGCATTCGCGAGCCACGCGTGCGCGAAGCGCTGAAACGCATTCTGCCTTTCAAACCCACCGATGCACAGAAACGAGTTCTGGCGGAGATTGCCGCAGACCTGGAGAAACCCACATCCATGCAGCGGCTTTTGCAGGGCGATGTGGGCAGCGGAAAAACGATTGTCGCGCTGGAAGCGGCTACGATCGTCATCGAGAATGGTTATCAGGCCGCCTTGATGGCGCCCACTGAAATCTTAGCCGTGCAGCACTTCCTTTCGGCCCGCCGCATCTTTGCGGCTTCGGGTTACCACGTTGAGCTGCTGATCAGCGGCCTGAAGGCGCCACAGAAACAGGGAGTCTTGGAACGCATGCGCGCTGGGGAAGCGCAATTTGTGGTGGGGACACATGCCCTGCTCGAGGAGCCAGCGGGGTTCACGCGCTTGGGGCTGGTGATCGTTGATGAGCAACACCGCTTTGGAGTCTTGCAGCGCAAGCGTCTGATGGAAAAGGGCGTGGCTCCCGACGTGCTGGTGATGACCGCGACGCCGATTCCGCGGACTCTGGCACTCACGCTTTACGGCGATCTCGACGTCTCGGTGATCGACCAGATGCCACCCGGCAGGACGCCCATCGAAACGCGCTGGTCTGCTCCGGAACATCTGCCTGGGGTGTGGGATTTTGTCGCGCGGGAGCTCCGGAAGGGCCGTCAGGCTTATGTCGTCTATCCGGTGATCGAGCAATCCAAGTCAAACGAGGCTCAGCTTTCGCTCAAATCGGCGATGGTCGAATTCGAGCGCCTGCGGAAATCCGTGTTCCCCCGAATGCGGGTCGGTCTATTGCATGGCCGGCTGAAGAGCGAGGAGAAAGAGCGAGTGATGGAAGCCTTCCGGCGCGGCGACCTGCAGATCCTCGTGTCCACAACCGTCATAGAAGTTGGAGTGGATGTCCCCAACGCCACAATTATGGTGATCGAACATGCGGAACGCTTTGGGCTGTCGCAACTTCATCAACTGCGCGGGCGAATTGGCCGTGGCGGTGAGAAAAGCACGTGCCTTTTGATTGCCCCCAAAAGTCTTTCTGAAGATGCCCGCGAACGCCTGGAGACGATGGTGGCGACAAACGATGGTTTCGTTATTGCCGAAGCGGATTTGAGATTGCGCGGGCCGGGTGAATTCTTCGGCACGCGGCAGCACGGTTCGCTGGGCTTCCACATCGCGAATCCGCTGCGCGATCGCGAACTGCTAGAACTGGCGCGCCGGGAAGCCTTTTTGTTGCTTGAGAATCCGGAAGAGGAACAGGAGCGTCTCCGCCTGTTCCAAACGCTCGATCCGGGCTGGCAACGGCGCTATCAGCTTGCTTCCGTGGGCTAGGGAGCGAAGCCGAGGAGTTGCGCATAGAACTTGGAGAGCACGTGGGATGCGCGTGATCGCGGGAAAATATGGCAGCCGCCGTCTGCAGAGTTTGCGCGGAACAGCCTTGCGGCCTTCCAGCGACCGGCTGCGGGAAACTCTTTTTAACATTCTGGGCCCGGCAATCGAAGGGACGGTGCTCGTCGATCTCTTTGCAGGCTCAGGCGCCGTGGGCATCGAGGCGCTGAGCCGCGGCGCGCGGGGCGCTGTCTTCGTAGAGAATCACGCCGCCGGCGCTGCCTTGATCTCTCGAAATTTGGCATCGCTGGGCATTCCCACGGCCGCGCAAGTTGCCGGCCGTAAGACATTTGCAGGAAGTGCGGAAATCCTTCGCATGGACGCGATGGATGCCCTCGAGCGGCTGGCCGAAGGCGGCGCCCGCGTTGAGTTCATCTTCGCCGACCCGCCTTATGCGAACAGGCGCGCCTACCAAGACATTCTTGTATTTCTAGGGGAATCGGAACTACTTGCGCGAAGCGGCCGCTTCATCGCCGAACATCGGCGAAACACCGATCTTCCGATCATTGCGGGTCACCTGGAACGAACGCGCGTCGTGGAGCAAGGAGACACAGCGCTGAGCTTCTACAAGCCGATATTCGCGGCCTAAACCATTTTCATGCAGGGCTGCGGGCGTCTCTTTTGTTTGGCCTCAGAAATGATCGCGCAATCCGCGAAAACTGGAAACGATCAGGAGTTTTCCGGCGCCGCTCTGCAGTTCGGCGTTTTCGTTATTCCAACTAGCGGCATGGGGGACAAAGGCGGCATTGAGTCCAGCCTGCAAAGCGGGGTTGATCTCCTGTTGCGCACTGCTGCCGATCAGCCAGGCGTGCGATTTGACCACGTGATGTTTATCGATGAGATCCCGGTACACGCCGATGGTCTTATCCGCCACAATCTCGATGGAGTCAAAAAATCCCTGCAATCCAGAACGTTCGACTTTGGCAGCTTCTTCGGCCGGTTCGCCTTTGGTGAAGAGAATCATCCTGTGGCGGCTGGAGAGATAGGCAAGCGTTTCCGGCACGCCGTCGAGTACGCGTGGCGGAGTATGCTCGAGCTCGGCCACCATAGAAGCCACTTCTTCGAGGGCGCTTCGCTGGGCCAGTCCGCCGGCAAGTTTCATGTAGCTTTGTTGGAGAGACCGAGCGAAGCTGCGTACGCCATATCCATGCTGCTGAATATTGTGCCGCTCGGTCTCATTCAGGATATGCCGTGCGTAGGCGCGGGCGTAACCGAAGGGCTCGACCAGCGAGAAAAAGCGTTCCAGGGTGTGCTCGAAAAAGACGTTGCTCTCCCAAAGAGTATCGTCCGCATTGACGAGCAGAGTTAGCCGCCGCATGCCTGCATCCGTGATTCGCGGAGGTTTTGCCGCGGCATCATCCCTCTTTCGTTTTCCCTAATCGAACTCTCTGCAGCACGCTTTGGGCGTCAATCACCTGAAGGCGCGTTGATGCTCAAGGCATTCTCGGAGAGCATTGTACTGCGGTTCGCAGGAAACGAAGATGCGATGGTTATGCAGATGCAGGAAGAAATTCGTAACGTTCAATACGCGCGGCCACTCCGCGCGATTGCCGCTGCGCTTCGACCCGGGTGACGCGGCCGAAACAATGGATATTGACGTCGCGCGTCTTGGTGATTTCTTTTGGCAGGGTGAGCACAAATTCGATGGGAATACCGGCCTCTAACTCTTCCTTGGTCCAAAAATATAATCCACGAAAGCTGACGTCCCGGGTTTCTCCACGTTTTTCTACGGGACCTGAAGAACTATACAAGCGCAGGGTGAGAGGAAGCGCCATCGTGAAACGCCGTGAGGTGCGGCGTTCAGTAATATCGGCCATTTCTCCCCCGGCAAGGGCGTACCCGTCGACAGAAAGCTAACATCTGAAAGGTAAAATCGCAACGGGAAAGCCCGAGATTGGCCTCTCATGGGCAGGCGGAACGCGAAGCCTGCGGAGTGACGCGGCTACATCGAGATATCGATTCGTTAATCGCCCTTCTCGCTACCCTCGGGCGCGAGTAAACGTCTGCAGGCCCGAAGAATGCGCCGGTAAGGCCAACCCGCAGGGCGAGTCTCCTGAAAAAAGATTTCACCCTCGCGCGGACTCCCATAGAACCAGCGCGCCAACAACGCCAGGTGATCTTCGAGCTCTTGAATCGCAAACGAGCCAGAGGCTGTTCGCTTAGGACTCGCTTCATCTGCCTGCGTCGTGGCGGGTTCGAGCAATTCGCGAAGGATCTGTTCGGCAGATCGGGGCTGGCCAGCCAACTCGCCGAATTGGAGAAAGAAGGGATCTGCGATCGTTCCGCCGCGCACTGTAAAGAGCGCAACCGCATTTTCCCCTGAAGCCCGCACCAGGATTACAGCATGGAGCTGCTCGATAGGGCGAACCAGTTCCGGGAGGGCGCGGCGCAGTTCCTGGATTTTCTCCAGGCGCTTGTGCAATGCCGAGGCCTGTTCGAAATCGAGCTGCGCGCTGGCTGATTCGCGTTCCTGGGCAAGCGCATCCGCGAGCGAGGCTCCGCCGGAGCGTAAGAAGGCGGCGGCGCGGCTAACCTCGTCGGCGTATTCGGCGGGCGTGCATCCGCCGAAGCACGGCGCCAGACACATCTTCATCTCTGAATATATGCATCCCGGGAACTTTGGATCGCGGCGGATTTTGATTTGGCAGCGCCGGATCCGAAATAGATCGAGCCACGATTCGAGGAAGCTTTCGGCTGCGCGACGCCTGGAAAACGGGCCCAGGTATAAACCTGCGGCACCTAAACGCCGAGTGATATAGGCTCGCGGATAAGGGTTCGCCAGATTCAGCTTCACAAAAGCGGGTGAGTAGAGACGCAGCCGTTGGCGATAGTTCGTGGGCCACAGAACTCGCGCCTGCTGCCAATGCACCAGGGCCTGCTCGAACCGGGAACCTGTAAGTCGAAAACGAATGGCGACGGCATATTCCCTCAGATTCAGGCGCTTGGAGGTGACGTCGGGCTCGCACAGTAAAAGGCGCATGCGCCGCTTCAAATCGGCAGTTCGCAGAAGCACCGGCCGTGCGCCTGCGAGCGCCTCACGGGGCTCGATGAGAACGATTGCGGGGCGCGCCGGCAAGCTTTCAAAGAACTCTTCTGCCCGCACGGGGTCAAACTTGATTTCGCGGTCGAGCCCAATCATGGATTCAGCATACACGCGC